>JASHRR010001308.1 GCA_030037185.1 Xanthobacteraceae bacterium
CCGGCCCTCAACGTGGCAGCCTCCACCAACGCCTACCTCCTCGCGGACCGCGGCACTTGGCTGTCCTTCCGCAACCGCGGGATGCTTGTGATCCTGGTTGAGGGTGATCGCAGATTGTTCAACCAGTACGGTGTCATGCTCGTCAATCCCGCAAAGAACCCGAATGTCAAAGTCGCCGACGGGCAGGCCTTTGTCGACTGGCTGGTCTCGCCGGAGGGGCAAAGCACGATCGCCCAATACAAGATCGACGGGCAGCAACTGTTCTTTCCAGATGCCGAGACCTCCAGGCAGTGAGCCGGTCGCTGTCGGGGCTCTAGCTTCGGCGGCGCGTCGATGAGCCCGCGAGCAGGAACGCGGTCGCGCTCACGCTGACGCTGAGCAGGATCAGGATCAGCCCTAGTCCGAGAGCGAGGGCCAGGTCTCCCTTGCTGGTTTCCAGCGCGATGGTGGTGGTCATGGTGCGTGTGTAACCGCGGATATTGCCGCCGACCACGATGATCGCACCCACTTCTGCGATGGCGCGACCGAATGCGGCGAGAAAGGCTGTCAGGAGCTCGCCCCGCCCGATCACGAACAGTTCCGAGATCACACGCAGTTTTGATGCGCCGTCCATCCGCAGCAGGTCACCATATTCAAACCACAGCGTAGTGACGGCGCGATGTACCAGGGCGATCACAATCGGGGTGGCGAGGATCGTTTGGGCTATCACCATGGCGACAGGCGTGAACAGGAGGCCCGCGAAGCCGAGCGGTCCCGACCGCGTCAACAGGAGGTAGATTGCGAGCCCAACCACGACTGGCGGCAGGCCGAGCAGCGCGTTGACAAGCACGATGACCGCTTGTCTCCCCCAGAAGCGACTAATCGCCAGCATACCGGCCAAGGGCGCGCCGATCACCATGGCGATCACGCTTGCTGACAAGCTGACGCGGAGAGACAAGCCGACGATCCCGGCGACCTCCGGATCGAAGTCGCAAACCACAGCGATGGCGGCGATAGAGGCCTGGAGGAAATCTTGCATCCGAACTGTGTACCGTTTCGGCTCCGGATGGACCACAGTCCGGTGCGAACGCGCCTGCCGCGGCGAAGCAGACTCGACGCCTCCGTCTCCTCGCGCCCACCTGATCTTAAATTCTCGGTTGCTGAGTTTCACAACTGCCATTAAAGACTGCCGCGACAGGTCCCGACCTACGGGAGTTGGGGGCGAAATCCCGACGATTGCGGATCGAAACTGCCCACCAAAGCGACAGCGGCGACAACGCCTCGACGAAATCCTGCGCGCAGATCAGACCGGTACGAAATCTCGTTCGTTGAGCCGATACACCGCCAACCCCGCCAACGCGATGCCAACGTTCTATGCAGCCATGCCTCCGGCGCCGTGGCGCGCCGCCAACACCTGCGATGAAGCCGGTCGATAACGAAATTTTGCCCGATTGACCGGACGATCCGGAAATAGCTGATTGTTCTCTGCGGAGATGGCAATAATGCCTGACTTCCTTCGCCGCCATCCCTGCCAGTGCAACGGCAAACCGCCGCCTTCAATCAGCCGGCACACTGTCGCCGCAAAGGATGCAGCGAGGCTCCGCGAAGCACAAGTCGCCCGCGTCGCGATACCCGAAAATGCCACGCGGGAAGTCTGACTCAGCAGTGCCAACATGATATCATTTGGAATGACGACTTGAAGGTGTTCAAGCCGCCACCAACGCCTCGGAGGAGGAAACATGATCAACAAGAACGAAAGACTCGCGTCACGTTTGTCCGACGTGGCCGGCAATGGTCTCGTTGACCGCAGGGCGCTTCTTGGGCGCGGCATGCTGTTGGCGGGCGCGGCAACGACCGGCATCGGGAGTTCGATCACAGCCGCCGCCGAGCCGTTACCGGTCGATCCATGGAGCAAGGAACCTGGGGCCGGGATCCCTGCGTATGGCGTGCCGGCGAAGTACGAGAGCAAGGTTGTTCGCACGCTCACCAACCCCAACAACGAACCGCGCACTAGCAACGCGCGAACGCCGCATCATCTTCTCGATGGCACCATCACGCCGAACGGTTTGCACTTCGTGGTCGCCCGAGCCGGTTTTCCGGATATCGACCCGAGCAAGCACCGCTTGGTTATCCACGGTCTCGTGAAGCAGCCGCTGGTCTTCGACCTCGAGGCACTCTCGCGTTATCCGAAGGTGACGCGCATCCGCTTCGTCGAATGCGGTGGCAACAGTGCGCCGCTCTATAACAAGGACCCGATTCAGGCCAATGTACAGGCGATCCACGGCTTGCTGTCTTGTTCCCAGTGGACTGGGGTGCGGCTGTCGACTCTTCTCGAAGAGACCGGCATCGATCCGAAGGCGAAGTGGCTGCTCGCCGAAGGCGCCGATGGGCCGAGCATGAACCGGAGCATTCCGCTCGCCAAGGGGCTCGATGATGCGATGATTGCCCTCTATCAGAACGGTGAGCGCATCAACCCGGCGCAGGGATATCCGATGCGCCTCCTTGTGCCCGGCTATGAAGGCAACATGAACGTCAAATGGCTGCATCGGATCAAATTGATCGAAGAGCCGGTGATGGCCATCAACGAGACGTTGCAGTACACGTATCGCGTGGCGGGCCCCAAGATCTGGCAGTTCTTCTTCCCGATGGAGGTGAAATCATTCATTACCCAACCGTCACCCGGGCTGACGATGAAAGGACCGGGCTTCTATGAGATTTCTGGCCTTGCGTATTCGGGCAACGGACGGATTGCAAAGGTCATGGTTTCGGCCGACGGCGGCAAGAGCTGGGGGCAAGCGGCGCTTGATGAGCCTGTGCTCAGCAAGGCTTTGACACGCTTCCGCATGCCGTGGCGCTGGGACGGTCAGCCAATGGTGCTGCAGAGCCGCGCGTGGGATGAGGCCGGCAACGTGCAGCCGACCCGCGGCGAGATGTTCGCCGAGCGAGGCGAGCCCAAAGTGAACACTCCGGTGACGGCATTCCCGATGGGGCACATGAACGTGATCACGAGCTGGGCTGTGGACAACAAAGGGGAGATCAAACATGTTTACGGATAAGCGTTTGACAGTCGCCATGTGCGTTGCGCTTTATCTCGGCGGCGCGGCTATCGCTAAGGCCGCCGATCTGCCCGGGCTCGGCAAGCCGATCAGCGAGGCCGAACTCGCGATTTGGGATATGAGCATCGGACCGGACGGCAAAGGCCTGCCTCCGGGCAGCGGGGCTGCCGTCCAAGGTGCTGCCATCTACGCGCAGAAATGTGAAGCGTGTCACGGCAAGGAAGGCCAGGGTGGCAGAAGCTCGGTGCTCATCAACGCTCCAGGCAAGTCGGACCGCACGATGGCGCTCTACGTTCCTAACGCGACGACGATCTTCGACTTCGTGCGACGCGCCATGCCGTGGCCACAACCGAAGTCGCTCACTGACGAGGAGGTCTATGCGCTGACGGCGTATATTCTGGCCGGTAACAAGATCATCAGCGAGAACGAGACAATGAACGCCGAGACCTTGCCGAAAGTGCAGATGCCGAACCGCAATGCTTTCGTCAGCAGGTACCCGGACAAGCATTGAGGGCGACCTACGACCTCCGATTTATCCGGAGGTCGTGGGAGCTATCTGCGTCGGTTTTCAGACAAGTAGGATATGTTTTCCCCGGATGACTATCGGACGTTTCTCGGTTCTTCCCGCGCGACGTTGATCCCGAGTGGGATGGAACCTATGTCAACATTCGTCGCGCTGATGATCCCACGAGCAACCTTGCAATCGTTGAATTTCAAATGGGGATACCAAACGATGAGGTTTTTCGCAGCCATCCGCTGAACGGTAAGTGCTTTGGCCTGGCGTCTCGGCGTGGGACCGCTGCGCCGGTTTGGCATATTGCAAGACACTGCGAGAGCCGACCTCCGTCAAGACTTGGAGCATCGACCATGGCACCGGTTAATCTCACGAGACGCGCGAAGAAGATGGCCATCCGGAAAGGCCCAGCCCGTTCGCCTGCTCCATCGAGGAGTGCAGCGAAGATGGCGCCGAAGCCGCGGCGCCGCGCCCACGAGTTCCTGATCAATCATCTCCGTGAGGAGGATTTCAAGCCCGACGGCTTGCGCAGTTACGCCCGCTACCGGGATCTCGGCGTCAAGGACGCGACCCACGGCATGGCGGTGGCCCATGTGATCCGCTTTGAAGGTCCGTGCGATCCAAAGATGGTGTCCAAGCTGCACACACACTCTGCAGATTTTCAGCTGATCTACGTGCTGAAAGGCTCCATCACCTCGCAATTCGAGGGGCGTGGCGTGCACACGATGACGGCGGGTGATGCTTGGCTCCAGCCTAAAAATATCAAACACAAGGTGCTTGACTATTCCAGCGATTGCGAGGTGCTCGAAATCGTTATGCCAGCCAACTTCAAGACCGTCGAACTTGAGCGATAGGATTTCCCCCGCTTTGGGGTAAGAGCCAGCCCACCGCGCGGGATGCGTCGTACCTGACCCTACATCTACTCCCATACGGGGTTGCGCCCAAGTAGCGCTCGCGTCGCCGCGCTCCTTCACAAAAAGCGCACAACTGCCTTGAGGCCCTCGGTTATATAGGCCCGGCAATTGCGGCGAGGGGGGATGCAAATTCACTTAGGACCGCTTCGGCCTGAGCTGTCGATGTTCGAGATCGCGATCCGCCACCAGCACCTGAAAATAA
>JASHRR010001309.1 GCA_030037185.1 Xanthobacteraceae bacterium
TGATGACAGTCGATCAGGTACGCTATGGGTCAGTTTCAGAACAAATCGGAGGCCCCATCCTTGCCCGTCTATCGGCCCGGTCCTCCTAAATGAGCTGACGTTCTGGTGCAGCGAGGCTAGCTGCCATTCCAGTGAGTGAAAGTCTCACCAGTAGAGGAGTCCAGTCGCTACTGTAGTCATATCTGGAGGCAGGAAGAGTGACCGACCTGCCTGAAGCCCAGAAGTAAAAGCCCCCGATGGCCGGAGCGATCCGGTCAGATCCGTTCAGGGGGCAAGCAACTTGGGCACCCCGTAGCAATGTGCGAACCACTGAAGCCACGAAAATAGCTCTCTCGCGTGAAACGGATTGCGGGATTTTTCGGGAGTGCCGAGCCGGTCAGAACACGGCGAAGGCCTATGTCGACCTCGCTGTCTGGAACGGATCGACGCCGAACTCCCCGGCGTGCGCGCCGCGCCTCGGCGTCGATGGCGAGCAGGTGCGCGTCGGCCTCGATCTCAACGCCGGCACAAGGGCGAAAATCGGTCGCCTTGCACGTCACCTGGTTATACAATAACCTCTCTCGTCGAGGAGCTGGTCGAGACGGCTATCGTGCCGAGTATGGATCGCCGCCCTTCTGTTGCCGAACCATTGTCACACAAATACACTTTTTTCTTCCATCCACTCTGGGTCTGGGGTTGCAGCATGAGCATGGGCGATGTGAATAGCGTCGATCCCAGCGGCAGCATCGACCCAGCACAGGCGATCTGCACGCGTCTAATCCGGCGCTGGCCGCGCGATTCTAGACGCACCTCCAGTTGGCCGTCAAAACATGACGGCGGGGCCACGCTACGCTTTCAACAACACGCAGCCAAATCAAACAGCCACCGACGCCTCGCCGCGGTTAATTTCCAGCAGCCTGGCCCGCAGACCAACAAGATTCCTTTGCCGACGAATACACCGGGTCGTCGGACTATCTACCCGGGGATGGTGGGCTATTGGGGTTGTTTGGCAGTGAACTTGGCTTTGTCGGAGCTGCTTTCCGGCAGCTTGGGCATATGCAACACATGATCGAAAATGCACCGGTCTTGACACTTGAAACTTGACGGTAATCAGTTCGATCGCGACGCGGGTAAAGACGAGATATTGAAGCGGCTGCCCGACGCCGAGCGGCAGCGCCTCGGCCCGCCGCGGTTGACGGCGGGCGGCAATGCGTCCGCCGCTGGAGGCCAGCAGCCCACTGGAATGAACCAGACGGAGAAAGCCGGCAACCGCGCGCTTTAGCATGGGCCTCACCTGTTCGGCCGTGATCCTGACGACCAGCACGCCGAAAAATGTTGGCGACATGAAGATGCGACGAGCGCATCTGCACGCTGCCGCCGGCCCCACCAGTTCTTTGCGTCCGGTCATCGCTTCTGGCAGAAGGCCGACGCGGCGGAGCACCGGCGGTCGGGGCCCTATTGAAAACCTCAACGCCTGCCTCGTTCAAGTAGCGCTAATAGTCCGTACCGGCCATGCCACCGCCATCCTGCAGCGCCGCCCGCACAACCTTGATTGGGTCGATAATGCCCTTTGGTGACGGCAAGCTGGTGGCGGCGTCGAAGGACCAGAAGCCGCCCGGACCGCAGCCTTTTCACGTCTTCGCTACGCTGTCGGATCGCCGCGGCTCGAGGAGGAATGACGCGCGCGGCGTTCGAGGCCCTCGCGTGGTGGCGTCGAACCGATGCCTCCCTCGCTACGCTGGACGCTGGCTGAATTCGGACATTAGCGCATAGGCGCTATCAACCCCAGAGCACCTTTTACTCCCCCCTTGACACCGCCGCCTAACAGCCGCGGGCGCGGGCGGCGTCGCGCCCCCCGGCGCTATGCGTGCCGGATCGCGAAGAGCTGCTTGCCGGCGTTGTAAATTTCTGGGCTGCGATTTCTATCGCCGCGCCCGTCATCCGGCTAGGTTTAAACCAAAACAATGCCGGGAACATTGCCGGAACCGATTTCGGGACTTTCTTCGGGACTTTTTGCTCCCAGTTCGGGATTTTTGTTCTTTTTACTCCCAAAATCACAATTTAGCCATTTTAGCGGCGCCGTTTTCTTCATTGTTTTGAGGGTATTAGTGGTCGGAGCGGCGAGATTTGAACTCGCGACCCCTAGTCCCCCAGACCTTTGACATGTGCAACAGTTAGGCCAGATTTGGCCAGCCACCCCTTGCAATCTTCTGTAAATCAGAGAATACCCTTAGTCTGCGGGCCGACGTTGGCGTAGGTTGGCCTTCGGTTCCATCTTCCCGTTTCTTCCCGTTTTTCCAATCTTCCCGTCTTTCACAAAAGGAGGGGCGCGATGAAATTCACGGTCGATTCGATCGCCAAGCTCAAGCTTAAGCCCGGCGAGACCGATCGCTTCGAATGGGATGACGAAGTCGTCGGGTGGGGGATCCGGATCCGTCGCCTACTACCGCGTTTCTACTGCCAAACAGGGCAGGAGTGGTCTTGGCCTCGATGCCCAACAGGCGGCTGTGCAGACCTATCTCAATGGCGGCCGGTGGAAGCTTATCGCCGAGTCCACTGAGGTCGAAAGCGGTAAGCGCCGTGACCGTCCCGAGCTCGCTGAGGCGCTTGCTGCGTGCCGGCTGCACCGTGCAAAGCTGGTCGTTGCCAAGGTCGACCGCCTGACGCGCTCGGTGGCCTTTCTGTCAGTCCTGCTCGAGAGTGGCGCCGAGGTGCTGTTCTGCGATTTGCCGCAGATCGAGGGCCCAACCGGTCGCTTCATGCTGCAGCAGATGGCTTCCGTCGCTGAGCTCGAGGCCGGCATGATCTCGGCGCGCACCAAGGCGGCGCTTGCAGCCGCGAAGGCCGCAGGCACGAAGCTTGGCGGTGTGCGCAGCACGCGGCTCACAGACGAGGCCCGCGCCATGGGCCGCCAGGCAGTTCAGAAGCGTGTGGCTGACAAGGCGGCTGACTACGCGCCGGTGATTCGCGAACTGCAGGCGGCCGGGCCGATGTCGCTGCGGGCAATTGCTGCGGTGCTCAATGAGCGCGGCATTCCTACGCCTCGCGGACAGGGCATTTGGCAGGCAGTCCAGGTGCAGCGGCTGCTCGCTCGGCTGGCATAGAACTCGTCAAGTTGAACTGCGGTCGCCCATCATTACGCGATCCGGGGTGTCGACGCAGCTGTCGCAGGCGTAATAAGTGATAGCGCTCGTCTTGTGCGACAGGGTTCGTCTGAGCGGTGAGAAGTGAGTGCCGCCGCAGGCGATACATCGTGCCCAAGGCGAATACTCATTTGCGCGCACAATGCGGCGCTGAGTCCAAGGTGCATCAGGTGGCCGTTCTTCGATCAGAGTTTTGTTTGCGTTGTCTTTGGCGTTTGGCAAATTCAGCTTGATGATGATTTCTTTGCGGTCGACTCTTTCCAGGATATCGGAGAGCAGTGCCTGCATGCGCACTGACATCCTGCCTTCACGGGTGATTTGGCGGAGGTGTTGGTAGTGGATTTCACCCATTCCGGCGATCGCCTTAATGTTGCCGCGGCGCGTGGAATGGAGCCGCAGCCGGCGGATAAGTTCATGTACGGGGAGGAGCTGGGAGGACATCGATCCATCTCGCTTTCTAGAATAGGCAGGACCACGCGCACGTACCTGGCGTGGACGGCCCACACAACCCGTCATTACCTGTTCGCTTTGCAGTTGGCACAAAAGCGCCAGCTGATTGTCTGCATGCCGTGCCGCGTTCCCCGCGGTGCTCGTTCGATGGCTCGGCCGTCAGTATACGCCTGACCGTGAGCTGTGACTTGAGGTGTGACGCGCGCACGCACCTGCTCGTCAGTTGATTGATATTGCGGATCAACATCACTTCGATCCGTTGTTCAGCAGACAATGCTCCACGTGCAGATCGTTGCCTGGGAGCGGGCGGCACGTGCGCGCGCGCTCACGCCCACACGCGCGTGCGCGATGGGCGGGGCGGCGGTTGGGTCGGTGCCCCCCACCCGGTCCACCCCGGGAAAAAATTGGAAGGGCAGATTTGTTGGA
>JASHRR010001310.1 GCA_030037185.1 Xanthobacteraceae bacterium
CTCTCAGCCAATCTAGCGAGTCAGCCCCGTCACCGTCCAGGCGGTTCCAGGCAAATCTGCGCGGTTATGCGGATCGTCTGTGGGTTGCTTGACACGCCCGCCGGCGGTTGCCACCTAATGTGCAGGGTGTTCGAGTTTCGAGCGTACGCGTGTTGTATCGCGGGTAGGGTATGTCGTCACCGCCCTCGGGCGGGTGAGCATCTGCACCTTCCCTCCCGTCACAAAGCACTCTGCGTCTGCGCGGCAACTGGGCAGGGACGGAGGGCACATAAGAAAGGGAATCCGGGTCATGACCACCCAAGCAAAACCTCGCCCCCTCCCGCATCTCGGTGAGGTGCGCTCCTATCCGGTGTTGCCGCTGCGCGATATCGTTGTGTTTCCTACCATAATCGTCCCCTTGTTCGTGGGTCGCGAAAAGTCGATCCGCGCACTTGAGGAGGTCATGCGTTCGGACATCTACATTCTGCTTGCCACGCAGAAGAACGCGTCCGATGACGATCCTGGAACCGATTCGATCTACGAGGTCGGCACGCTCGCCAGCGTATTGCAGCTGCTCAAGTTGCCGGACGGCACGGTGAAAGTGCTGGTGGAAGGCGCTGTGCGGGCTCGCATCCTCAAATACAGCGAGCGCACGGACTTCTATGAGGCGGAAGCCACCATACTGGCCGACGAGATGGGCGAAAAGGTCGAGGCCGAGGCGATGGCGCGCTCGGTGGTCAACGAGTTTGAGAATTATGTCAAACTGAACAAGAAGATTTCCCCCGAAATCGTCGGCGTCGTTCACCAGATCGAGGACTACGCCAAGCTCGCCGACAATGTGGCGTCCCATCTTGCCATTAAGATTCCTGACAAGCAGGCGCTTCTGGAAACCGTGTCGGTCGGCGGGCGTCTGGAGCGCATCCTCGGCCTGATGGAATCGGAAATTTCCGTCCTGCAGGTAGAGAAGCGTATCCGCACGCGGGTCAAGCGTCAGATGGAGAAGACCCAGCGCGAGTATTATCTCAACGAGCAGATGAAGGCGATCCAGAAGGAGCTGGGCGACGAGGAGGGACGCGACGAGCTTGCCGAACTGGAAGACAAGATCAAGAAAACCAAGCTGTCGAAGGAGGCGCGCGACAAGGCCACGCACGAGCTCAAGAAGCTGCGCCAGATGTCTCCGATGTCGGCGGAAGCCACTGTCGTGCGCAATTATCTCGATTGGCTGTTGTCGATTCCATGGGGCCGCAAGTCGAAGATCAAGAAGGACCTCCACAACGCCGAGCAAATCCTCGATCACGACCACTTCGGGCTCGAAAAAGTCAAGGAGCGCATTGTCGAGTATCTCGCGGTTCAGACCCGTGCCAACAAGCTTACCGGCCCGATCCTGTGTCTCGTGGGCCCGCCGGGGGTCGGCAAGACGTCGCTCGGTAAGTCGATCGCGCGGGCGACCGGCCGCGAGTTCGTGCGGGTATCGCTCGGCGGCGTGCGCGACGAGGCCGAGATCCGCGGCCATCGGCGGACCTATATCGGTTCCATGCCCGGCAAGATCATCCAGTCGATGCGCAAGGCGAAGACCGCAAATCCGTTGTTCCTGCTCGACGAGGTCGACAAGATGGGCTCGGATTTCCGTGGCGACCCCTCATCGGCGCTGCTGGAAGTGCTCGATCCGGAGCAGAACCACACATTCAACGATCACTACCTTGAGGTCGATTACGATCTCTCCAGCGTGATGTTCATCACCACGGCGAATACGCTCAACATCCCGCCGCCGCTGATGGACCGCATGGAGATCATTCGCATCGCCGGTTATACGGAGGATGAGAAGGTCGAGATCGCGCGGCGCCACCTGATCCCGAACGCGGTGAGCAAACATGGCCTTCATGACGGGGAGTGGTCGATCGACGATGAGGCGCTCTTGCTGCTGATACGCCGCTACACGCGCGAGGCCGGCGTGCGCAACCTCGAGCGCGAGCTCTCGACACTCACCCGCAAGGCCGTAAAGGAGCTGATGACTTCGAAGCAGAAGTCGGTGCACGTGACCGCCGAGAAACTCGCTGATTACGTCGGCGTGCCCAAGCATCGCCACGGCGAGATCGAGCCCGAGGATATGGTCGGCATGGTCACCGGCCTTGCTTGGACAGACGTCGGCGGCGAGCTGCTCACTATCGAGGGCGTGATGATGCCCGGCAAGGGGCGGATGACGGTCACCGGCAATCTGCGCGATGTGATGAAGGAATCGATCTCGGCGGCTGCCTCCTATGTGCGCTCCCGTGCGGTCGCATTCGGCATCGAGCCGCCGCTGTTCGACCGCAGGGACATCCATGTGCATGTTCCGGAGGGCGCGACCCCGAAGGACGGCCCGTCGGCGGGCGTCGCCATGGTGACGGCCATCGTCTCAGTGATGACCGGCATTCCGGTGCGGCGCGATCTGGCGATGACCGGCGAGATCACGCTGCGCGGTCGGGTGCTGCCGATCGGCGGCCTGAAGGAAAAGCTTCTGGCGGCGTTGCGCGGCGGCATGACGACCGTGCTGATTCCGGAAGAGAACGCCAAGGACCTCGTGGAAATTCCGGATTCGGTCAAGAGCGGACTGGAGATCGTCCCGGTGAGCCGGATGGACGAGGTGCTCGCCCGTGCTCTCACCCGCAAGCCGGAGCCGATCGAGTGGGACGAAATGAGCGTCAAGCCAGTGCCAGAGCCGGAAGGGGTCGACGTTGACGAAGAGCCCCCGCCGTTTACGGCGCACTGAGCCCAGGCTGCGGAACCGAGGGGCCGCTGCATCGACCGTCAATGCGGCGGCCTGGTGATTGTTGTCTACGACCACTCGAATGTATGTCTGAATCGTCAGGTACCAGCGGCAGGCCTTGGTCGAGGGCACCGCTTGCCGACCGGGATGAACGACCGAAGTCGCAAATCCCAGCCGACCGCCCCTTGTGGGGCGAGCGGATTTTGCTAAACCTTCCCCTTCAGCCCTCTTGATCTCATGAAACCTCAGGAGGTCTGCCCCTTTGAAGGGCGGTTAGCTCAGTCGGTAGAGCGCCTGCTTTACACGCAGGATGTCGGCGGTTCGAGTCCGTCACCGCCCACTGTATCTAACCAGTTGATTTTTTTGACTTACGTTCGTTGCTGTTCGCTATGCCGTTCGCCACGCGTTCGCGGTGCTCTGACCGACGCCCCGCGGAAAGCTAGCCCATGTCAATGGCGCGAGGGGGGGCAACCTCCTCGCCTACCCGGCACCCACAGCGGTCATTCTGGGGCCCTGCAACTATGACGCGATGAGGATCATACAAAACGACCGGCGTCCGATCGCAATCAGCTTGACAGTCGGCTCTCGAACATCTTTTCAAAACATCAAGACGACGCCCTCGCATTGTGTCGCCGTCACGATGGCAATCGACATCGTATCGGCAGGGAATGCCGGCCAGGGCTGATCCTCAATTTTGGGATATGACCGCCGAAGTCTTCCTTGATCCTGAGAGACTGAGCAGCCCCGTCCTTCGCATGGACCGACAAATCATTGTTGCCAGTCCAGGTCGCCGCGACTCCAATCGAGCCGATGAGGTCGACGAGCGTCTCCGTGTCGCGGATGCGGGGGACGTTCGACAGGCGCGCCGGTTGGTCTGTGAGCAGCGTGGCCGCGATGAGGGGAAGCGCAGCGTTCTTATTGCCGCTCGGCTCGATGGTTCCCGTAGTGGTGGCCACCTTCAACAACGTAACTGATGTTCTCTGTTGTAGTGCCGCCACGTGAAGCTCCAATTTGCGGAAATTGACATCGCAGTAGCACAGCCACAATGCACTTCCTCTTCGCATGCAACCGGACGATCAACGATCTTGTGGTCAGACTGCAGCCTTCTGGCCCTCAGGCGCTGTGCCGCTCAACGGAGCGAGCACGGCACCTCTCGAAGGTGCTACGGACCGAATGTGCCTTTAGACTGTGGATCGCCACCTGACGGCCGCGGCTTCGGTGCGCGATGACGAGCGGATAACAACCCTAATTGCGGCCGCTCGTTATCGTGCTCGCTTCCCGTGGATGCGTATAGCGCTCATGATACATGATACTGGCACGCCGCGACGACTGGATGCTCAAAGTGATGGCCCGAACTGAACGACGATGGTGGGCGCGGCGTGAAAACCGGGGGCGCCAGAACGTCAGGCGCACCGAGAAAGCGTCCGACTTGCATACAGGCCCATGGTAACAACGTTCCACTTTTATCAACGAACACAAACCAATCAGGTGAGCTGTGTACGGACAATTGCCGCCGATCCTGTCCTATACTATTTGGTTCAGCCAACGCACCGGCAGCACGCTACTCTGCCACGCGCTTGAGAGCACAGGCCTCGCCGGACATCCTGGCGAACATCTGGAAGGCACCGTAGAGCAGCCCTATGCGCGGCATAGTGCTCGCAGCCCGGCCGAACTACGATCACGTATTTGGAAGGCCGCAAGCACTCAAACGGCGTCTTAGGGCTGAAGCACGGCATGACCGAGCATTCTTTCTCCGCCTTGCTGGAAGCGTTTCGGGAGATCGACGGTCGTGACGGAACGCCTCCAGGCATTTGGGCGAATGCCTTTCCGAATGGACGGCATATTTTCATGACTCGCCGAAACAAGGTCAGGCTCGCTGTGTCTTGGTGGAAGGCTGTACAGTCTCAAGAATGGCATCGGCTGCGCGGGGTATGTCCGCAAGCTATCGATATTGCTGACCACTATGACCCAGACGCGATCGATCATCTGGTG
>JASHRR010001311.1 GCA_030037185.1 Xanthobacteraceae bacterium
GAAAGACCGATCTAAAGCCCTGGCGTCTTAGCAGCGTCAGGCGGGGTTCGGGGGCACCTGGCAACAGAAGCCCCCACCCCCGGCTCATTCCTGCAAGCGGGCGGGGAGGAACTTTTGTGCCGATCAGCGGGCCGAATCGTGTAGTCTGGGACGCAGCGGCAAGACATCATCCCCGTCGGATCTTGCCCCCCTCACGAACCCTCCCCATAACGGAGGGCGGGCCTGGGCGCCGGGACACGCGATGAGAGCCTGATATGGCGGTCGACCACATCCGTTACGACCTTCTGACCCAGGACGCACTTCGGGGCGTGATTCGCACCGTGCTCACCGACGTGGCCGTCAGAGGCCTGCCGGGTGAGCATCATTTTTTTATTACCTTCGACACCCGGATTGATGGTGTGCGCCTCTCGGCACGTCTCAAAGCGAGCTATCCTGAAGAGATGACCATCGTGCTCCAACACCAGTTTTGGGACCTGACGGTCGAGGAGGATGATTTCGCAGTCGGGCTTGCGTTTAATGCCATCCCGGAACGTCTCCACATCCCGTTCAAGGCCGTCAAAGCGTTTTTGGACCCCTCGGTGCCGTTCCAACTGCAATTCGTCGCGGACGGGGAGGCAGAGGCGGGAACGCCAACGCGCGCAGCCACCGGCAAGCCGGCCCCGGTCGAAAGAGCCGGGCCCGCAAAGCTTGCTGCCAAACCACCCAACGAGCCGAATAAAGAGCCCGCACAGGTGATCAGCCCCGCCAAACCCGCCGCTGTCCCTGCGGCCGGCAGTGGAGACTCAAGCGCAGAAGTCGTGCGACTTGATCGCTTTCGCAAAAAGTGATGCTGCAGCACCTCGACAAGTCGGTTGGCTGGTGTGATGGGCGCCGGTCGGCAGGCCCCGCTATCTGAGATACGAACGCACCACGTCGATCAATTCTTCTGCCGCATGAGCGCGCTCCCGATCGGGCTCATGGGCGGGATCGATGAGGTGCGCGCGAACGTGATCCTCCATGACCTCAGCCATCAGCCCGTTGATAGCACCGCGGGCGCCGGCAATGAGCTGCAGCACGTCAGCACAACCAATTTCCTGATCGAGCGCCCGTTCGACGGCTTCGATTTGTCCCCGAATGCGTCGCACGCGATTGAGGAGTTTGGTCTTTTCGCGAATGGTGTGGGTCACTGAAGGCTCCGCAGGTTGCTTTGTGTGTTACCACCAATCGGCCGCCCGGGGCCAGCAGAAACGGCGCGCACCGGGGGCGGCGACCTGCGCCAGTTTTTCGTTGACCCGCTATTCGTCTCGCGGTTTGGGAGCTGCTCGGCCCCCCACAGGGGGCGCTGCCGCCCGCAGTCTTTCCGACCCCGCCCGACCTTAGGGGCCGTTATTCATGAGCATAGGTGCGGCTGCCGAGGCGCTTGGGTGTTTCGGTGTTCACATTGCGGCGATGGGAAGCCGCTGGACGGATTGTGCCCGACCACACATCAGGGGGGCATCGGCGATACCACCTCGCAAGTTCCGCCCGGAATTGCTTCACACTGCTGAGGCGCCCCATCGAGCGCCGCTAACGAGGTTGGGACATTCCGATGCCACGGCCGCCGGATCAAGTTGCCTAAAGTCGCCGAGAGCTTTGCGGCGTTGAAGGCAGCTACGGCTGCCGTAGGCTGTGGAGAGGGGAGCGTGTTACCCTTATAATTCGGCCGCCACCAAGGAGCACGCTATGCCTCGCACATCTTTCCTGGCGCTTGTCCTGTTGGGTCTGATTTGGACCGTGAAAGCCGACGGGCAGACATGGCCTGCGCGGCAGCCGATCAAGCTCATAACGCCGTTTCAGGCGGGCAGTGCAATCGACGCGGTGGCGCGGCCGGTTTTTGACGCGGTGTCGCATCAGATCGGCCAGTCCATGGTGTTCGAAAGCCGCGCCGGCGCTGGCGGTACGCTCGGCATGGCTGCGGTGGCCAAAGCCGAGGCTGATGGCTACACGCTGCTCGTCAACTCCTCGGTGCATACGATCGTGCCATCGACCTATTTGCGGTTGCCTTACGACACCGCGCGGGATTTTGCGGCGGTCATTCCGCTGAGCCAGTTTCCCGACGTTCTGGTGGCGCCACTTTCGCGCTTTGCAACCGTGCAGGAGCTGGTCGCCGCCGCCAAGGCGAAACCCGGCTCGATCACCTACGGATCGGGCGGCGTCGGCGCTGTGACCCACCTCAACGCGGAGCGCTTCCGGCTGAGCGCCGGCTTTACGGCCGTGCATGTTCCCTTCAAAGGCGCCCCGGATGCATTGCGCGAGATCCTCGGCGGTCGTATCGATTTCTATTTCTCGCCAATGGCGGCGGTGGTGCCGTTGATCGAGAGCCACGCGCTTCGCGGGCTTGCGGTGTCGAGCCTTAAACGCAGCCCCAGCCTGCCGGACATTCCGACCACCCTCGAATCCGGATATCCTGATTCCGACTACGTCTTCTGGGTCGGCCTGTTCGCCCCCGCAGCAACGCCGCGCGACATCATCGACCGGCTCCATGCCGAGACTGCCAAAGCCTTGAACGAGCCGGGTATCAAGGATGCGCTGACCAAACTCGGCGCCGAGCCAATGGAGATGACGCCGGCTCAATTCGATGCGTTCGTGCGCGACGATATCAAGGTCAATGCCGCCTTGGTCAAAGCGGCAGGTATCCAACCGAATTGAACGACCGCGGATTTCCGGTAACCAATCCTCCCTGAAGGGCCCTCAACAGGGCGGCTTTTGAGCGGCTTTTGGCGGTTGCTCAGAAGCCCCTATGTTTGGGATCGTGGCGACAAATGCCTCGATTAAGAGCGCCTTCGCGTGGCCGGGCTCAGCCCGGCCACGCTGCGCTCACTTAGAAGTCCGCGCAGACTCCGGCTTGTGTTACTGGGTCAGTTTCTTGCCGAATTTCTCCAGCCGCTGAGCGTTGGTGTAGCCCGCATAGACGTTGCCGTCGTCGTCCACGCCGACGCCTTCGAGGGCGCCAAGATATTTGCTTTCCTCGATGAACCCGGTGACCTTGCCGTCTTTGGCGCTGCCGACCCGGATTCCCTGCTTGAAGCCTGGGTTGGTCTTCTCCGTCGATTGCGAATCGGCGACGTAGATGCTGTCGTTCTTGTCAATCCAGATTCCGCTCGGCCGGCCGAACTGCTTCCACTCGGCAAGAAAATTGCCGTTCTGGTCGAAGATCTGAATGCGGTTGTTGGCTCGGTCGGCGACGAACAGACGGCCGGCCGAGTCGAGCGCCAGCCCGTGCGGCACATTGAATTCGCCGGGCGCACTGCCTTCCTTGCCCCACGCCTTGATGAACTTGCCGTCTGCAGAGAACTTCACGATGCGGGCGTTGGTCTTGTCGCCGTGTCCGTCGGCAACGAAGATATCGCCGTTCGCCGCTACCACCACATCGGAGGGCGCGTTGAAATGGGTGGCGTCCTCACCGGCCTGGCCTGGCGTACCGAGCGTCATCAGCACCTTGCCCTCGGGCGAGAGCTTCATGACGGTGTGGCCCTTTTTCTTGTCCCTGTCGGCGCGGCCGTCGGTGATCCAGATGTTATCGTCCTTGTCGACGAAGAGGCCGTGCGGGAACACAGTCAGCCCGGCGGCGAGGCTCGCCACCACGCGTCCGGAAGCATCATACTTGTTGAGCGGCGCGATCTTGGAGCCCTCGCAGCTGTTGCCGCCGCAGCGGTCGTAGATCCACATGCTCTTGCCGTCACGATCGACATTGAGGCCGATGGTGGAGCCGTTTCCCCGTCCCATGGGCTGCTTGGCCCAGCCTTCCTCGAGGCGGTACGGATTGGGAGCGGAATTGGCATCCTGGGCATAAGTCGGCATGGCCGACATCGCGATCGCGGCCACCGCGATCCCGCATAACAATTTCACGCGATCTGCTTGACGCATGGCAGTCCTCCCTGTTGAAACCCGTGGCGCGATGGGTTGAGCGGAGCGAACCCATCGCCCTGCATGCGCTCGCATCCGCTTCGCTCCGCTCAACCCATCTCCACCGATACTACGCGCTACGCGAGGAATCACCAAGAGAACGTTAGAACCTTGACGGCATTCGTAGCGCTGACCACCTCACGTACTGTGATTGTAGGCTGCTGTGGCAACCTCGAATTGGGGCGAGCGGGGTCAAGGCTGTGCGCATCAACCGGCGCGACGACGCCGCGTTTACGCGCAAGTAATCCAGTGCACGCCTGATGGCGGGGCTTTCGCCCCAGCTTCCGGTACCTTTGACTGGTTGAGCGCGGCCGCAGCGCAGTAGTGGGCAGGTTTGTGGATCAATGGGGATTTTGCTGCTGCGAGCAACGCTGCCCCCCGTCGGGCGATGAAGCCTGTGCGTTGAAGAGTTAAAACCGGTTGCGACGCCAAAAATACTGCCTGTCGGCCGCCGGGGGCGACCGCGCAGGTCAATGAAGGCGCCGCTTTCGGGGTGAGGTTTTGCCGAGCGCGCCTCGCTCGGACATCCGCGGCAATTGAACCGCGTCCCAATTTGGCGGCACCGCGAACGGCATCACGCCCGCTTCACCAGCTCCCATAGTTCGCCGAACGAGTTCTCCTGCTCGATCCGGTTGAGGAACGCAAAAATCTTGGTCGCTGAAGCCTTGTCGACTGCGCGCTCGGCGCAGGAGAAGAACTTCTCTTCAACCTGGTCCTGCGTGAACGGCGCTTGCGGAGTGCCGCTCGCGTAATAGCGCGTGCGCTCAACGGTGCGGCCGTCGGCGAGCACGACGGTCACCCGCGACGGGCTCTCCTCCAGAAGGTCGGCGAACTCCGGATCGATCGCGACCGAGACCTTGCCGGCCAACGCCTTTACGGACTCGTCATCGATGGCCGCCTCGGTGAAGGCTTTGAGCATGGGTGCTCCATATAGCGCCGTGTAGGCCGCCACGTACGGCATACTGAATTTCGCGCTCTCGATCGAGGTCGGATAGGCCGAGCCGATTCGGGAGGCGGCGAATTTGGTGATGCTGACGTTGATCGCAGCAACATCGGCGGCCTTGATCTCGCTTCGCAATTCGAGCGTCGCGTCGATCGCCGTGTGGCCGAGGCCGCCGCACGGATAGCGCTTGGGCTTGAACCCGCGCTCGACGATGTCGTAGCTGCGGCCAAGCTCTGCAATCGGCTCGAACGAGACCTTCATGCCGCGATCGAAAGCGCGGAAATAGCCGGACACCGGGTGCTCCAGCGCAGCCGCGTTGGCCGTGAAGCCGCCGCGGCCAAGCGTGGCCGACAGAATGGCGTTGCGTGCGCTCGTGCCCGCGTGCAGCGGCTTGGTCATCGTACCGAAATTGGCCGAGAGCCCGCCCGACAGCGATGCCGCGATGCCGAGCACGTCAGCGATGCGCTCGCGCGGCACCTTGAGCAGGCGCGCGCACGCCATCGCGGCACCGATCGTGCCGATGCTCGACACCGCATGCCAGCCACCAACCGAAGTTTGCTCGGGCGCCGCGCGGGCGAGCTTCAGGCACACCTCAAAGCCGACGGTAAAAGCCGCCGTCACCTCAGCGGGCGTCGCGGGCAAGCTTTCGGCGAGCGGCAGCAGCGCCGGGATGATCGGCGAGGTCGGCTGGCCCAGCAGCGAGGAGAAGTCATAGTCCATGATGTGGGCGGCGACGCCATTGGCAAGCGCCGCAAGCTGCGGCGAGGTCCGAAACGACTGGCCGACCACCGACACCTTGGCCGCCGCCCCCTCCTGCTGGACCATGTCGCAGACGATCCCGGTTCCGTCCTCGCGGCTGCCGGCCAGCATCACCGCCAGCGTATCGATGAAGGCGAGCCTGACCCGCTCCGCGGCGAGCGGCGGCAGAGCTGCTGCGTCGAAGCCCACTACGAAATCCGCGATCGTGTCGCTGAGCCGTTTCTCAGTGTCGGCGGATTGGGCTTGGGCTTTTGCCTCGGCTTGCGAGGCGAGTGCCGGTTGCGCCGCCAGCGTCAGCGCGCCGGCCGCCCCCAGAAACAGCCGCCGATCGATGGAGCTTTCGCTTTGCCAATTCTCTCGCCGCCACCTCATCAGATCCTCCTGCCGATAATGTGACGTTTTTACAGGATTCGTGTGCATCGATTCCAGCAAATCGATCGGCGGCGAAACGATCGAATTCGGGACCGGGCGATATCACGGTTCCCGGACCGGACGCGCGTGGACCTCTGTTGCGGCTTTCTCGCCGGTTTCGTCGTGGATAACCGTCGCGACGCGATTAAAGGCTGCGAAGGCCTCGCCAAGCGTCGCACTATAACGGTCTAACCGGATCCGCGAGGTTGGGATGGTAAAGCGCCCGGGATAGCCTTGGCGGCGGGAGCCCGAGCGAGCGGCGAAGCGCTGTCGAGGCCAGACAGTTGGGCATGCCAGCCCCTGTTTCAGCAAGGGGAGGCTGCACAGCCTGTCCAATAGGAATCGACTTTTAGAATCGCTTGAGCGCAGCGAAATCCGGGGTGCAGCGACCACATCGCCGGCCCCGGCTCTCGCTTGTGCGCAATCCCGGGCTACCCGGTGCGGCCCGCGGCGACCCTCGCCAATGCGTGCGGATTGATCGACCACCCGCCCGCAGGCATGATGGCGGCTGAGTGCTCATCGGGTCTACCGCAACCGGGGAGAGTCATATGAGTGGCACGCGTCGGGACTTCTTGCGGCAGGTCGGCAGCATCGGGGGATACCGGGCGACCTATCTCACCATGCAGGCGATGGGCCTGTTGAGCACCGCGGCAGCGGCCGAGCCGCTGATGCTGCAGCGCGGTGGCGCCCACGGCACCAAGGTCGTCATTCTGGGGGCCGGCGCGGCAGGCCTGTCAGCCGCCTACGAACTCGGCAAGGCCGGCTACGAATGCGTCATCCTGGAGGCGCGCGAGCGCGTCGGCGGACGCAGCTGGACAATCAGGCGCGGCACGCGGCTGGAGATGAACGACGGCACGCGGCAGCTCTGCGCGTTCGATTCCGAGATGTATTGGAACGCAGGCCCGGCGCGCATCCCGAGCGCCCATCAGGCGGTTCTCGGCTATTGCAAGGAACTCGGCGTCGCGCTCGAGGTCGAGATCAACACCAGCCGCGGCGCGCGCCTCTATAATCCGGCCGCGAACAGCGGCAAACCGATCGAGATGCGACAAGCCCATAACGACATGCGCGGCGAAATTTCCGAACTGCTCGGCAAGGCGCTCAAGCGCGGTGCGCTCGATGAAGAGCTGACCGCGCAGGACAAGGAGCGCATGATCGCGTTCCTGCAGACCTACGGGGACCTGGCGCCCGACCTGGTGTTCAGGGGATCGACGCGATCCGGTTACAAGAGCCTGCCGGATGCCGGCGGTCAGGCCGGCGAGCGCCGTGACCCGGTGGCGTTGCGCACGCTACTCGATGTCGATCTGTGGAGCGCCGTGCTGTTCGAGGAGGGGTTTGATTTCCAGGCCACCATGTTCCAACCGGTTGGCGGCATGGACCGCATCCCGGCCGCGTTTGCCAACAAGCTCGGCCCGGTGGTCCGCCTGATGAGCGAGGTGACGGCGATCAAGCGCCGCGATAACGGGGTGACCATTGCCTATACGGACAGACGGTCCGGCAAGCGCAAGTCCGTCGAGGCGGCCTACTGCATCGTCACCATACCGCTCAAGGTGCTGGAGGGGATCGACAACGATTTCTCGCCCGCGCACCGTGCCGCGATGCGTGAGATCGAATACGGCGATGCCGTCAAGATCGCGTGGCAGTCGCGCCGGTTCTGGGAAATCGACGACCAGATCTATGGCGGCATTTCGTGGGTGAAGGGCCCGACCGCACTCGTATGGTACCCGAGCGACCGGCTGTTTTCCCAAAAAGGAATCCTGCTCGGCGGTTATGCGACCCGCGCCGATGCGCACGCGCTGGCCCCCAAGTCGCTAAAGGAGCAACTTGAATTGAGCCGGGCCGCCATCGAAGGCCTGCACCCCGGCCGCAGCCGCGAACTCGAAAAGCCGATGGCGATCACCTGGTCGAAGGTGCCCTACAGTCTCGGCATCGCGGCGCGCTACAAGACCGACCACGATCCGAATTATGCGGTGCTCAGCGAGCCCGACGGCCCGTTCTTGTTCGCCGGCGAGCACTTGAGCCACGTGGGCGCCTGGCAGGAGGGTGCGATTCTCTCTGCGCGGCACGCCGTCAACATGACGGACAAGCTCCGGCGCGCGCAACATGCCTGACCGCCCCGCCAGCGGCGCAAAGCCCTCGCAAAATGCCTCCGCGGATAAGGTTTCACGAGCCGTCCGATGCTGCCGAATGACTTCGGATGCGTCGCTTTCTCATGTTCGGCCGTCAGCCGGAATGGCCGCGGCTTGCGCGCCAAGCTGAGGCATTATCCCGTCTTGCCAGCACCTGCAGAATCGTCATGCTCGCGGCGCAGACGACGCGATGCTGAAATCATCGACTGATCCTTGGGCGTCGCAGGCTGCAGCGCCGCCGGCGCGCTGTTGCAAGGGGCGGGGACAAGCATGAAGACCATCCTGGTCCCAACGGAATCCCAAGAGTCGATGCGCTCGGCGCTCACAACCGCGCTGATGCTTGCACGTCGATTCGACAGCTACATCGAGGGCTTTGCGCTGCGGGTCCGCCTCAACGAATTCATCGCCGTCGACATGGCCGGCGCCATACCGCTGGAGACGCTGCGGGAAGAGAGCTTCGATGAGGCCCAGCGCGCCCGCACGCTGTTTGAAGCGTTCATGCGAGAACACGCCGTGCCGCGCAGCGATGCCGCAGTCGCCTCCCCCCTGACATCGCTGTCATATGGCTGGTTCGACGACGCTCCCGAAGGGGAAGACTTCGTCGGCAGCCGCGGGCGGGTATTCGACGTCATCGTCATGAGCCGGTCGGAAGCGAATTCGATCGGCCTGCACGACAAGGCGATCGAGTCCGGCCTGTTCGACAGCGGCCGGCCGATTCTGATCGCGGCGCAGACGCCACCGCGGGAGATCGGCGCCAACGTTCTGATCGCGTGGAACTGCAGCACCGAACAGGCGCGCACGACGGCGTTCGCAATGCCGTTGTTGCGCAAGGCCGAGCGCATAACGGTGCTCCACGTCGAGGGCGGAACGGCGGTGCCCGGACCGAGTGCCGCGCAGGCAACGCAATATCTAGAGCGAAACGGTCTCAACGCTGCGCTGAGGACCGTCGGGCTGGAAGGCCGCTCGACCGGAGAGGCCATACTGGCGACCGCACAGTCGCTCGGCTGCGATCTCATCATCAAAGGCGCCTA
>JASHRR010001312.1 GCA_030037185.1 Xanthobacteraceae bacterium
CACTGGAGGCGCACGTGTGAAGTGCGCACCAACTTAGATGGCCCCAATTTTTCATTTATTGCCGGTGCTGCTTGTGGATGTGCCTGGCTCTGCGCCAACTGTGACCGCATTGCGGAAACGCCCGGTGTACGCAGTCATTGACGGCGGAGTGAGCGCCATCGGGTGCCGGGTCTCGCTTCGCGAGAGCAAAAGCATTATCCGTTGATACCGTTGACAGTGGACCGTCTGTATTGCGCAAGGGCTCAGCAATGACGGGAGACGTCAGAACTGCAATACCCATTGCCACCAAGATCACTTTCAGCTTTGTTCCCATCGTTGACCTCCCGTTTTGCTGCATGCGGCGTGCCCAGAGAGCGGCACAATCGCCACAAATATAGTAGCACTCGAGCAACCGTACATGTTTAGTTGTTGCATAGGCGAAATGCGGCGGGCGCTCTCCGCAGTCTTTGACTGCGGCGAATCCTGTCGGCTAATCTCGGTCGGCGCTTGGCGCCCATCCTAATCGTACCTCAGCGCGGCGGGTTGCCGGGCACTTGCAGACCTTGCGCACCCTGCGGCCGCGCTCTGCCAAGTCCGGGGTGCTCCGGCAGCGTGGTTGGCACTCGCTCGAAGATGTCTTTCGCCGGATCGAAGGAACAGCCGAGCGAAGCCGCGCGTACGGTCGCGGAGTGCGTACCAGGGGCCGATGCTGCAACCCTTGTCTCAACTGACATCCCTGGTCGCGCGAGTGCTGCATTCTGCTCACGGCCATTGAAACGAATACGAACGGTGAAGCGGCGCACCACCTTGGTGAAGTTCCCACTGGCATTGTCAGGTGGGATCAATGCGAATTCCGAACCGGAGGCCGCCGCTATCGCTTCGATATAGCCGCACAGCGGCGCTTGTGGGTAGGTGTCGATATCGATCCGAACCGGATCGCCCGGCTTCATGTAGGAAATTTGCGTTTCGCGATAGTTCGCTTCTATCCACAAATTGCTGACCGGCACGATCGACATCATCCGCGTGCCGGCGGCGACGTAAGCACCGACCCTCGTTTGCACGTTGGCAACGATGCCGTCGATCGGAGACCACGTCTCCGTATCGTCGAGTGCAAACTTTGCAGAGAGCAAAGTCGCCTCATCCGAAGCGATCCGGGCGCGGGCCACCGCTTCCTGCGCATCCAGCACAGCAACCTGCTCGCGTTCGAAGGCGATGTTCGAGATAGCCTGGTCGACCGCCGCGTGCGCCTGCGCCGCAGCGGCGGTATTGGTGTCGACCGACGCCTGGGGCGCAAAGCTCTTTGCCTCCAGCGTGCTCGAACGCTGCAAAGTGACGTCGGCATTTTTCGCCAGCGCCTCCGCTGATCGCAGGGCAGCCTCGGCAACCGCAATCTTCGACTCCTGCAGCTTGCGCTGTGCGCCGATCTGCGCGAGATCGGCTTTAGCTTCATCGACGGCAGCCTGCGCCTTCTCGACGTTCATGCGAAACTCGCGTGGATCGATCCGCACCAGCACCTGAGTGGCCTTGACGGGGAAGTCATCGTTGACCGGCACCTCAACCGCGTATCCCGATACGCGGGAGCTGACGGCCGTGATCTCGCCGCGCACATATGCATCGTCCGTGCTCTGGACGGCTTGCGAGCGCTCGTACCATTGACGGCCGAAATAAAGACCGACGGTTCCGACAACGAGCAACGTTACGGCGATTGCTACGCGTTTCAATCCAGCGATCATGACCGCGTCTCAGGGGTAAGCGAACGGCGACCTGCGGACAAAGCGGCACTCAAAGAAGAAATCCGCTCGCGCAACGGCGGCAACATCAGCACCAGAAGTGCGGATGCGCCGAGTACGACTCCGACCAACACGAACGCATCTGCGAAGGCCAGAACGTACGCCTGTTGGGATACCGCGCTTGAGATGGACGCCCATGCCTGGGTCTGCGCCAGCCCTCGATCGCCGTGGGTCCCGAGGAAGGTTGCGACCAAACTGTTGAAGCGTTCCATGATTCCCGAATCCGCCCGGCTGATCGCATCGACCAATATGGCCGAGTGGTATTTCTCCCGCTCGGTGATAAGTGAGCCGATCACCGCGGTACCGAAAGTCTGGCCAACCACGCGGCTTAAGTTGAAGAGAGCCGCGGCGGTCGGTCCCTGCTGAGGCAGCACGTCGCGCGTCGCGTAGAGCAACGTCGGCACCAGAAACAGGCCTTGGCCGAGACCGATCGCGACTTCGGTGAGAACAAAATCTCCGGCCTGCCATGCCGGGGTGAGACGCGCGCTGACAAAGGCGCCTGCAGCGAAGAGCGCCAACCCGAGCGACAGAGGGACACGGGCATCCCACCGCGAGGCCCACAACCAGCCCAACGGAAAAGCAATGCACTCAGCCCAGAACATCCAGATATTTGCGCCGGCGATCTCGGTGATCCGAAAGCCTTGAAGCCGCGTCAGCGCCTGGGGTACGACGAATGCGCTCATCACCATGCCAAAACGATAGAATGTGGCAAGCGTCACCGCCCAACCGAAATTCGAGCGCATCAATGACAGATCGAGCAATGGGCGATCACGCAGCAGGAATACGACGAGCGACGCCGGGATGAGGATCGCCGCACAGAGTCCGGCGTGTGTGATCGCACTGTTCTGGAGCCAGAAGAACCGATCGCCCTGCTTCATGAACACAATCAGCGCGGCACATCCGGACGCGAGAAGGGTATACCCGAGCCAATCGATCTCCGATAAGCGAATGGCGCGTGGTGTCGGACGTATGGCGAAGACCGCGAGCGCCGGCACAACCAGCGACCAGGCGAGATCGAAAAAATAGAGTCCCCGCCATCCCCAGAGTCCGGTCACAAAAGCGCCTGCCGAGGCTGCGAGTGCGGAAGGTGCTGTCGAGGCAAAACCGAAGACAGAGAGGCCGATGGCACGCCCCGGTCCGGGTGGCAAACTGGCCATGACGGCAACAAACATAAGCACCGAAATCGTGCCCTCGGCGAAGCTCTGAATGGCACGCAGAAGGAGAAGCTCAACCTCGTCCCGTATGGCAAGGCTCGCAAGCGCTGTCAGCATGAAGATAATTGAGGTGACGATTACCACGGTGCGCAAAGTCAGCGCGCGAACGAGGATCGCGGCGACGGGTATCGCCGCAACCTCCGCCATCGTGGCTACGCAGGCAATCCACGACCCATCGTCTGCGGATACGGAGAACGCGCCACCAATATCCGCAATCTCAAGATCGACCAGTTGCGAGGAGATACTCGAGCCGATCATGGCAATTGTCATGACGCCGATCGTTTCTACCGCGACCGCAAGCGGCGGAAACGAAGCGTTCGGTAGGCGATGCGAAACGTCGGCCACGAGAATCTCGGCTTCTAGATCGAGCTCGCCTCAACCGGCATCTACTCGGGCGGCAGGCGGTCGGGGAATCGCGGAATAAAACCGTCCCTGTTGGGCATTTGCACCTTCGGGAGGGTCTGAGCATTGATCACTTGCTTGCCGTCGATCAACTTGTTCTGCGCCAGAATATAGGCCGTCAAAGCATAGACTTGATCGTCGGTCAGCGATCTCGGCGACGTCCACGGCATCGACCGGCGGATGTAGTCGAACAAGGTCGTGGCGTACGGCCAATAATTTGCGATGGTCAGCGTCGTGTCGTCGATGCCGTTTCTTTTCACATCGCTGACGACCGACGGCGCCGCGGGAGCTCCGCTTGTCGTCGTTGTTGCGCCTTTTCCGCCCTCACCGTGACACCCGGAACATTGTTCCGCAAAGATGGGCGCGCCCTGTTCCGAGGTGCCGCTGCCTGATGGCAATCCCGCGCCGCTCGGCTCGACGTCGATGTCCCACTCCCTTTGATCGGCATTGCTGATCGGCTTGCCGAGATTAGGGCTGGCGGCCAATACCGCACTGCTCGCACAGATAAGAGTCAGCGCAGCGGCCAGCACAAAGAGCCTATGCGTAGACATGGGTCACCTGTCCTTTCTGATCGATCGCCCAGCTTGTGATGGCATTGAAATGGTGATTCTCGAACGCCAAGAGCGGTGGCACCGATGGCAACTCGCCGCGCGCCATCACAAATTGCGCCCGAGTCGGCTGCGCGTTGCCGCCTTCGTCCCAGGCCTGGCTCTGCAAAGTCGCGGGACCACCATTCCACCGCCAAGGCATGCGGAAGCGCGTAAAGGCCATGCTCAGCACGGGCTGCTGCAGCGCAGCCTCACCCCAAGATCGCCCGCCGTCGGCAGAAACCAGCACCTTGGAGATTCGTCCTTTGCCGGAGTAGGCAATTCCCGAAATCTCGTAGAGTCCTGGCTGCGCTAAGGTGTGGCCGGGAGAGGGCTTCGTGATGAATGATTTCACCTCGTTGACAAAATAGAATTGGTAGGCCTTTCCGCTCGGTAATGGCTCTGTGTAGACCTGCGACTCCCAATAGCTGAAGGCAGCTTCTGGAAGGAGCTTGATCCGTCGCAGATACTTAATATTCATGTTGCCTTCGTAGCCTGGTAGTAGGAGACGCATTGGATACCCGTTGCCAGGCATCAGCGGTTCGCCGTTTTGATATAGCGCGATGATCGCGTCATCGAGCGCCTTTGCAAGCGGAACACTGCGCATAACATGCGCCGCATCACCGCCTTCGCCGATAAACCACCTGGCTTTTGGATCGATGCCCGTCTCGTCCAGCAGTGTCGACAGTTGGACGCCCGTCCATTCGGCACATGACGTCAGCCCGTGTAGCGCTTGGACATCGGTTTGAAGGGGCTGAGGTGAAAAAAGGCCTGCGCTGTTGCCGCCGCATTCGATGAAAACGACGCGCGACGTCATGGGATAGCGCAGCAGCGTTTCATAGCTGAAGACAAGGGGTTGCTTCACCAGCCCGTGGATCAAAAGCTTGTGCTTGGTGGGGTCGATATCCGGAACGCCGTCGTGCACAATCGTAAAGAACACGCCGTTAGGCGTGATCATGCCATCGAGCGACTGATGAGGGGTGCGAGACTGTGATGTCCGCGGTTCAAAGTCGGGATTCGATAGAGTTCGCACCACGTTCTTCGCGAATTTCGATGGCGACTGATAGGGCGGGACCGCGTCGCCGGGCGCAAGGCTCCATGGCGATTCCGTCAATGGCTCCGCGGCCGCACCCGTTGGCGGACCCGCGGCGGCGGCTGCCGCTCCAGCGAATGCTAGACCGCGGCCGAGCAACGCTCTGCGATGGAGAAGGCCGTTGCCGGCCACCTGCTCGCTCCAACTGTCGGCTCTTGATTTGTGCATGATTACCTCCGAGCGGGGGCCCCCAATGTCAATTGGAACAAGACGGGGGCTGTCCTGTACCGTTGTTGATCAATTCGATCGGATCATCTCGCGTGCATACGCGAGCCCGATGCCGTAGCCGCCTGCGTGCTCCTTGACGATTGAGCGGGCACCATCGTAAGTCTCGTGGCGCGTCCAGTCGCGCTGAAGTTCGAGCAGCACCTGAATCCACGAGGTCATTATCGCGCCGGCGGCCTGCATGCGCCGGAGTGCGAGATCATGACTAGTGCTGGTCAACCCTCCGCAAGCATCGCCGACGACGAAAACCTCATAACCCTCCGAAAGAACTGAGAGCACCGGAAAGGAGACGCAGGCTTCGGTGAGGAGTCCGGAGACCAGGAGTCGGCGACGACCGGTTTTGACAACCTCACCGCGGGCCGCATCGTCCTCCCACAGATTCATGTTACGCCGTTCGATCACCGTCACATTGGGAAGAATCGAGTGGATCGCGGGCATCAATGGCCCGCTGTAGACCTTGCTGGCTGAAGTGGAGACGATCACCGGAAGCGCAAATACGGTTGCGGTGCGGGCGATCGCAATGACGTTGTTGAGAAGAGTTTGCCGGTCGATCGAGCCGACGCCGAAAGCGAGGCCCGCCTGCTGGTCGATCAGCAACAGCGCCCCTTCGGATGGCGTGAGCAATGCTCCAATATCACCCATGATCAGCCTCGCTCCTGTGCCATGACGTCCGGCCTGTCGTGAGTAGGCGACCGCGCGGCGCCGCTGTCCGCAACCAATTTGCGGGGCCGAGACGACGTTTCTTTGAGAGATCTCATGTCCCACTGGCAAGATTTCGCGGTCAACGACGGCGGCTTCGCAACAATGACACAAGTTGCGCGGCTCCCGTGGCCGGGATCAGGGGGGCCGGATCGGCCGGAAATGACCAAGACCGGCGCGCCTATCAAATCGGCTTGCGCCATCTCACACCGCCCAACAGGCGCAGCCGAGCGGGCCCCAGAATGATCTGAGATCCGCGATCGGCACTTTGCTCGACCACGCTTTTGCATGGCTGTGGCTATGGATCGGACAGGCGCTGGCGCAATTGCAGGCCAGGGCCAGTCGTTGCGAGGAGATCGAACTGGCCGCGCGGCCGCCATCGCTCCACGCCCCATAGCCGCCGAACGTGCGCACCGGCGACCAGTCCGGCATTGCGGGCGGCAGCGAAGCCGCATCATGACTCGCGAAATCGCCTGCGCCATATACAACTTTTCCGCCGACGATGGTCAGCTCCGACGTGATGTCGGCGATCTCGTCGTCTGCGCAAGAGAAGTAGTCTCGATCGGGGACGATCAGGTCGGCAAACTGGCCGACCTGGATCCGTCCCTTCTTGCCTTCCTCGTTCGAGAACCAGGTGACGTTCTCGGTCCACATGCCCAGCGCGGTCTCGCGATCGAGGCAGTTGCGCTGCGGGTAGAGGCGGGTCCCGCCGACCGTCTTACCGGTAACGAGCCAAGCCAGAGAGACCCAGGGATTATAGGAAGCGACGCGCGTGGCATCGGTGCCGGCCGACACCTTGAGGCCTTTTTGCAGCATCCTGGCGAACGGCGGCGTCGCCTGGGCCGCCTCGCAGCCATAACGTTCGACGAAATACTCGCCCTGATAGGCCATGCGGTGCTGCACGGCGATGCCGCCGCCGAGCGCGGCAATGCGGTCGATCGAGCGCTCCGAGATTGTCTCGGCATGGTCGAAGAACCAGTTCAGGCCGGCGAGCGGGATATCGCGATCGACGCGCTCGAACACGTCGAGCGCGCGGGCGATCGTCTCGTCGTAGGTCGCGTGCAGCCGCCACGGCCAGCGGTTCTCGGCGAGGATGCGCACAACGCCCTCAAGCTCGTTCTCCATTTCCGGCGGCATATCGGGCCGCGGCTGGCGGAAGTCCTCAAAATCGGCCGCCGAGAACACGAGCATCTCACCGGCGCCGTTGTGCCGGAAATAGTCGTCGCCCTGCTTATATTTTGAGCTCTTGGTCCAGTTCAGGAAGTCCGCCTTCTCGGCCTTCGGCTTCTGCGTGAAGAGGTTGTAGGCGAGCCGGATAGTGAGCTCGCCCTGTTCACTCAATTTCTGGATGACGGCGTAGTCTTGCGGATAATTCTGAAAACCGCCTCCGGCGTCGATGGCGCCGGTGACGCCGAGCCGGTTGAGCTCGCGCATGAAATGGCGGGTCGAGTTGAGCTGGTAGTCGAAGGGCAGCTTCGGGCCGTTGGCCAGCGTCGCGTAGAGGATGCCGGCATTGGGCTTCGCAAGCAGGAGCCCGGTCGGATTGCCCGCCGCATCGCGAACAACTTCGTCGGCGGGCGGGTCTGGAGTGTCTTTGGTATAGCCGACGGCCCGCAACGCAGCACCGTTCAGCAGGGCGCGATCGTAGAGGTGTAGCAGGAAGACCGGCGTCTCCGGTGCGGTTGCGTTGATCTCCTCGATCGTCGGCAGGCGTTTTTCTTCGAATTGGTGGGCCGTGAAGCCGCCGATCACGCGAACCCATTGCGGCGGCGGGGTCACCGCGACCTGGCGCGCCAACATCGCCATCGCGTCGGCGAGGCTTCGCACGCCGTCCCAGCGCAGCTCCATGTTGAAGTTGAGCCCGCCACGAATGATGTGCAGGTGATTGTCGATGAGGCCGGGAAGGGCCCGGCGGGCACGCAGGTCAATGATCCGCGTCGAAGGGCCGGCAAGCGGCATCACGTCCCTGTCTAGACCGACCGCAGTGAACACACCATCGGTGATCGCAACCGTGGTAGCGGCCGGGTTTGTGCGCTCGAGCGTCGTAATACGTCCATTCCTCAGGATCAAGTCGGCGGCCATCTGCGAACCTCGCTGTCTTTGGCGGAGTGTCCTGGCCTTTGTGGGCAACTCGCCGAAGATGTGCGGCATGCGATCGGTCTTGACCCAGCCGATGGGGATCGGCTCGCCGGCCGTCAACCGTTTGACCATGGGCACGACCTGCTCACCCATCGTTTGAAAAATCAGGACTTGATGAATTCGAGCAGGTCGCGGTTGACCTTGTCCTTTTCGGTCGTGCACATGCCATGCGAGCCGCCTTCGTAGATCTTCAGCTCCGCGTTCTTGACCAGTTTGGCGGAGAGCATCGCCGAAGCCGCGATGGGAACGATCTGGTCGTCGTTGCCGTGAAGGATCAAGGTCGGTACGTCGATCTTTTTCAGGTCCTCCGTCATGTCGGTCTCCGAGAACGCCTTGATGCAGAAATAACAGGCCGGCATGCCGGCCATCATGCCTTGGAGCCAGAACGACTCACGCACGCCTTCGGACACCTTTGCGCCTTGACGGTTGTACCCATAGAACGGAATTGTCAGGTCCTTGAAGAATTGCGAACGGTCGGCGACAACAGCCGCCCTAATTTGGTCGAAGGACTCGATAGGAGTACCCAGTGGATTGCTGGCGCTCCTGACCATGACGGGCGGCACTGCGCCAATTAGGACGGCCTTTCCGACGCGCTTTGTGCCATGACGTCCGATGTAGCGGGCAACCTCGCCGCCGCCGGTGGAATGGCCAACGTGAATCGCATCCCTCAAGTCGAGCGTCTCGGCCAACTCGGCCAGGTCATCGGCGTAAGTGTCCATATCGTTGCCGCGCCACGGCTGACTAGACCGGCCATGCCCCCGGCGGTCGTGCGCAATGACGCGATAGCCATGTGCTGCCAAGAAGAACATCTGATCTTCAAAGGCGTCCGAGGTGAGCGGCCACCCATGGCTGAACACCACCGGCTGACCATTGCCCCAGTCTTTGTAGTAGATCTGCGTGCCGTCTTTTGTCGTCAGTGTACCCACCGTGCGATCCTCCGGGACTTCGCTCCGAGATGAGGCGTCTTGCGCACGCCTTGACATTTGCAGTTCACGAGATATTCAACGCTTCGTTGCGCGGACGGCTCAACACGGTCCACCCACGCACACCTGTTGGGCTGAATTATCTCACTGGCTCTCGAGATCGGATTGCACCCGCTTGCTATTCGTGGAACGAAAATGATGAATTGCTTGGCTTCGTGGGCATAACGAAGTTTCTCGCGACAGATGCCGGCCGGTAAACCACGTCAGTTTCGTCTGGCATCCCGCCACGCCCGCGGCGTCGATCCGACGTGACGGGAAAACGCGCGCGTGAGATGACTTTGATCCGCGAATCCGCAGGCCGACGCAATCTCTGCGATGCTTGTATTGGTGCGGAGCAAAAGGTCTTTAGCCCGCTCGACACGTTCTTCTAACAGCCATCGATGTGGCGGTTTTCCGGTCGTCCGTCGAAAAGCCCGTGCGAAATGCGCTGACGACAGTCCGCACGCTTTAGCGAGATCGTGCAACGAGATCTCACCACATAGATTTGCGATCAACATTTCCTTCGCAAGCTTTTCACGGCCAGGCGAAAGACCGCCACTGGCTCGC
>JASHRR010001313.1 GCA_030037185.1 Xanthobacteraceae bacterium
GATTGCTTCGCGCATGCGGACCCAGCCGACTTTAGGCAACTTGATCCGGCGGCCGTCGCATCGCAACGTCCCTCGTTAGCGGCGCAAAAGCTGTCGTGCACGCCTTTTGCTTTGAACCTGTTCGCCCGCTTCTCAAAGAACGCCTTAAATGACGCGCCAAGGTCGATAATAGCTTCTTGAGCGGCACATTTCGTAACCTAGCAGGGGCCGAGGGGCCGTCGCGACGATTTGGTGATTCGTAGTTCGACGAGCCAAACCCGGCGCGTGGCGGTCATCCTCAAGGCGAAGTGATTGCCGGGCCGGCCAAACGCGAGGCAGGAACGCAGCGGTCGATAAAGATCGGCTATTGCGAGCTATTCCGGCGCCACGCAGCCATAGTTGGCCGCGTCAGCGAGATCGCCCCCCGCGGGGCCGACATAACGTGCCTCCTGCGGATAGGGGCAAAGCGGCCGGCTGCGCGCGGCGGGCGGTGAGGAGAAGTTCGCTCCCGAGGCGATGATGCGGTCTGGCGCGGTGCCCTGTTCGACCCATGACACCAACGGTGTCAGCATGTCGAATTGATCGGTTCCCGGTCCGCCGCGACAGTGGCCCATGTTCGGGATGAGGTAAAGCCGGGCGAATTTCTCGGTTGCCGCGGCACCCCCGTTGTTGGCCGTCAGCGCGTCAAAATACGCGATCGTGCCCTCAACCGGCGGGAGGGGATCGCTTGCGCCGTGGAACCAGATGATCTTGCCGCCGCGATCCCTGAATTTGGAAATGTCCGTCGAAATCGAATAGGATACGCGCGGCGTGTTATTGTTCAATCGGCCCATATCCTTGTCAAAGTCGAAATTCAGCGGGTTGAAGCCGGGGTCAGGCGGGCTCAGCCAGCTATATGTGAAACTCCTCAGCCCCAGCCTATAATCTACGGGCGCCGTCCTCGGCGTGCCGATTTTTCCGGCTGGAATGCCAGTTGGGGCCATGAAGCCGCCATCATAAGCGTAGCCAAAGGCCGTATTGTCGGCGAAGTCGCGTACGGCGGCGCCGGCCGGTGCCTTGATCCGCTCGCCGATCGAATTGCGCGGGCCCTGATGGATGATCTTCACGGCGTTGATCTGCGCCGGGCTGAGGCAGGTCGAAGTTTTCGCAGCCGTGCATTGCAGCGGTTGCCCGGTATCCGGGAACACGAAGGTGGCCGGATCGAACTTCGCCTGGCATGCCCGCAAATTGTCGATCACGCCATCGACGCGTCCGTCGAGACCGTCGCAGGCCGCAAGAACCGCGCCGGTAAGCAGCTTCTGATCGGCTTCCGGAAACGCCGGATACAGGATCGGGCTGCCATCGGACAGTTTTTGTATCGGCGCCGGGGTGATGGCCTGGATCGCCTTGTCGGCCCAAAGCCCGCTCAGGCCGACAGCTTCGCTATCATAAACCGGCGCGCCAGCAACGATCCCATCATAATAATCGGGAAAGTTCTGCGACATCACCATGCCTTGCCGGCCGCCGGTGGAGCAGCCGACGAAATAGGAGCGTTTTGCCTTGCGGCCGTAAAAGGCATCGATGAGATGCTTGGCGGTTTGCGTCGTGACATCGATCGAACCATAGGCCTGGTCCACCGCCGCCTGCGGATCGAGGAAGAACTGGCTGGGGTGGGGAAGGTCCTTGTTCTGGTGCCCACCGTCCTGGCTCGCGACCGCCCAGCCATGGGCGAGCGTCGGCGACAACGTCCCGGCAATGCCGACGGCCGGCGGCACTGCGCCCTCGGTCCCGCCGCCGCCCTGGAACATGAAGCGCCCGTTCCACTCGGTGAGCGTCGGCATGCGCACCTCGAAGCTGTCGCCGTATGGATATCCGTCAACACCCACACGCTTGTTAATGATGCCCTGCACCTGACAGTGATCGGGAAGCGCGACACCATTCGCCACGGTGCTGCCGCGCGCGTTGAATTTCGCGAGCGTGATCTCCGTCGCCGGCAGCGGGAAATTGCCAAGAGCAGCGAGCTTGGCACACGCACCAGCGGCATCCGTCGGGCTTTGGGCGAAGGCAGCCTGCGCGCCAACAGCCGCCGCAACGGCGGCAACGGACGCACCGAGCAGCAGATGCTGGAGCAATAAAAGCGGGCGTTGTCGTCGATGCCGGCTGGTCATGTCGCCTTCTCCCCCTGCTGCGACCGTCTCGGATCGCGCGTCGATCATACAACGGCCCGCTCCACCCGCCACGGCCCAATACGTAACCGACCCTCCGCCGCGTCGTTAATCCGCATCTCCTGCCCGGCGCCGACGGTTCCGCTTCGTTAACGAGTGCTTAAGCGCAAACTGATGTTTGATCATCGACTGCCATCAGATATCCTTCGGCGATCGTCGCTTTCGCCGACGGAGTTTTTGCCATGGCCAAGACCAGGAAATTCCAAGTATACAAATTTTTGGCCCGGAGAACCAAGGCTCCGAGCGCCGCGGTTTGGACTGTCCTCGCGGCGGTTGTTTGCGCCGGAGCGGCGGCTGCGCAGCCCACGAGCTCGCCGAATCTTTCACCGGACAATGTCACCGGGTGGGTGCCTTTGAATTATGGCGACAGTTTCGTTCCTCCAGCGAACGGACCCGGTCCGATCGTGGACGACGTGCGCTACCCTTTCGTAAGCAACCAGACATCGGCACGCACGGGAAAGCGATCCACATTCCACATCGCCGACTTGAACAACCCGATCCTCCAACCCTGGGCCAAGGAGGAGCTGCGAAGGCGCAATGAATGGATACTCTCCGGCAAGCCCGGCTATTCGGTTCAAGTGAGCTGCATCCCGTTGGGGGTGCCGGCATTCGTCCTCCACCCGGTTCAGCCCCTTTACTTCATACAGACGGCAGACATGGTGATCATGATCAACCAGGAGAGTCTTGACGGGCGGCGGATTTATCTGAACGTACCGCATTCGGCAAACGTTAAGCCGAGCTGGACTGGCGAATCGATCGGGCACTACGAAGGAGATACTCTTGTGGTCGACACGATCAGTATCAGCGACAAGACCTATATCGATAATTTCCGCACGCCGCACACGGAAAAACTCCATGTTGTCGAGCGGTTTCGCATGATCGATGACGGCAATATATTGGAAGTGAATATACGCATCGAGGATCCGGGCGCATTCATGATGCCGTGGAATGCCGTTCAACGTTGGCGTCGCGTACAGCAAGGCCCCATGTACGAAAGAGTTTGCGCTGAGAATCCTTTCGATCTTCACATCCAGGACACAGAACCCGTCCCGCACGCAGACACGCCGGATTTCTAGCGCCGCCGGTTGCGGGCCCATTACGTTGTTCGACCCTGGATGGGTTCCGTGGCAGACCGAAGTTAACCACTGCAGCGGCAACCTGAAGGCTCAAGCCCTCGGATGGCGATGCAGGTCGCTCTAAGCTGTTGCCGGATCACATTTCGCTTTCGTCTGTCGCCAGCTCTTGTGTTAAGATTTTCAAAAATCCGGCGCCTCAAGCCGGACCGCGGGAGGATGGATCATGACGCAGCGATTTTTTTTGCCGGTCGCAACGGCCTTGGCGGCAGCAGTTGCCGTCGTGATGCCGGCAACCGCGCAGCAGCAGCATGTCGGCGATCAGCCTGAGGCGCTCAACATGCGCCTCGTCGGCTACAACGACCTGCAGGCGCGCAGCGCTTATCAGCCCACCATTCAGAAGCAGGGCGACCGCTTTATTCTCTATGTCGGGCATCATGGCGGCACGCGCGACATCCCCAAACCCATGAACCCTCTCACCGGACAGGGCGAGTTCAACGGCACCTCGATTGTGGACGTGACCGATCCGACCAAGCCAAAATACTTAAAGCACATCCCGGCGGTGGAAGGCCTGGGCGAGGCGGGGGGCGCCCAGATGGTGCGGACCTGCGCCGGCAAGGATCTCCCCAAGGGCGATCCCAGCAAGTTCTACCTGCTGCGGGTGTTCGGCGGCCAGGGCCACGAGATCTGGGACGTGACCGATCCAGCCAATCCGAGCCTGCTGATCCGCATCGTCATGGGCCTGCGCGACACTCATAAGAACTGGTGGGAATGCGATACCGGCATCGCTTACCTAGTCTCCGGCGCTCCTGGCTGGCGCGTCAAGCGCATGGCGCAGATCTATGATCTCAGCGATCCCGCCAAGCCGGTACACATCCGCGACTTCGGCCTCCCCGGCCAGGAGCCGGGCGCGACCGGCACCATCCCGGCCGACATGCACGGCCCGATCTCCACCGGCCCCAAAGGCAACCGCGTCTATTTCGGCTACGGCACCAACAAGGGCGGCGTGATGCAGATTGTCGATCGCAGCAAGCTGCTCAACGGTCCCAAGGAGCCTACGCCTGAGAACCTGCGCTATCCGGAGATCAGCAAGCTCGAACTCGCCGGCTGGAACGGCGCCCACACGACATTCCCGATGCTGCAGATGAAGATCGACGAGTTTGCCAAAGACAAGGACGGCAACACCCGCGACATCGTCATGATCGTCAACGAGCAGATCCGCAACGAGTGCCAGGAAGCCCGCCAGTTCGTGTGGTTCGCCGACGTCACCCTGGCAAAGACGCCGACGATGATTTCCACCTTCATGGTGCCGGAAACCCAGGGGCAGTTCTGCGACCGCGGCGGCCGCTTCGGCTCGCACTCCTCCAACGAGAGCATGACGGGGCCCTACTACGGAAAGGTCGCCCTGGTGACCTGGTTCAACGCCGGCGTCCGCGCCATCGACGTGCGCAATCCCTATCAGCCCAGGGAGATCGGCTACTACATCCCCGCGATCACGGAAGCGACCGACAAGCGCTGCATCCAGGTCGACGGCAAAGAGCGCTGCAAGGTAGCGATCCAGTCCAACAATGTCGAAACCGACGAACGCGGCCTGATCTATGTGGTCGACCGTGCCAACACCGGGCTGCACATCCTGGAGCTGACCGGCGACGCCAGAAAGGCGGCGGGGCTGCCATAGACCCTCGCCGAACTCTCCGAGCGTATCAAGGCCCTTCAGCCAAATCAGGACCTGTCTGCGGTTGAAAAGCGCTGGTGTTCAAGCCGTCGGGCTCGCGCTCGGTTTGTCGCCGATACCGGAACGGGTGAGCCGCTGCTCGCGGAGCGGCCAGCACGGCCGGCTGTCACAGATATCATCCATACCGAAGTAGCGGTCCGGACAGACGAGAGCCTTGCGCCGCGTTCGCTGGAAATCATCCATGTGGATCGCGATTGACGCAGTGGGTGCGGTTGTCGGCTTGTCGCTACCTGCGGGGCGACGTATATCCTGGCTCGGCTCAGGCCGCGCCAAGGCTGTAAAGGGGAGAATGAGTGAATGAAGCTGTTGTTTAGTCTGTGCTTGTGCCTGCTGTTGACGGCCTGTCTAACGGCCGAGGAACGGATGGAGGCCGCACGACAGCAGAACGCCGCCCAGGACGACGAAAAGTGTCGATCATCCGGGGCTAAGCCCGGTGAGACGGCCTATGTGCAGTGTCGGGCGCAACTCGCTGCGGCGCGTACGCGGTCCGATGCGGCGGTTGCCGCAATCATGGCGACGCCGTCGACAAACTGCGTGCGCGGCAACCTCTACGACCATAATTGCATGTGATTCGATCAGGGCGGTGAGCAGTCCGTTTTATTCCTCTCCAATTATGCGCTAGCCTACCCAATATGAATAGATTCGTGAGCATAGGTGCGGCTGCCAAGGCGCTGGGTGTTTCGAGTGTCCACGTTGCGGCGATGGGAAGCCGCTGGACGGATTGTGCCTGACCACACACGCCCGGAATTGTTTCACACTGCTGAGGCGCCCCATCGGACTATCGCTTACGCTTGTGTCTCCAGTAACGACCAAAAAGCCGACCTAGAGCGTCAGAAACAGGTGCTTGAACTGTTCTGCGCCACCAATGGATGGCAATTCGAAGTAATTTCCGATCTCGGTTCGGGCATGAATTA
>JASHRR010001314.1 GCA_030037185.1 Xanthobacteraceae bacterium
TCGAATAGAATGGGGAGCACAACAATACTCACGCGCGGTGCTTCACCCAGGCTCGAGGAGACGGCAATGAATCCCGGCGGAACGTCGTCGAGCAGAATGCGCTTTTTTTCTACGGCGCATTGCCCGACGAGCCCCTCGCCGAGCCGGATTGTGTCGATCGGTTGCCCGGTATGAGCGTAGGTGGACATCAGGCGGAGTTCACGACTTACCTCGGTCCCACCGAGATGATAAATTGCGCCCTGGTTGGCTCTGACCAACGGGCTGAGCTCGCTCAGCAGCGTCTGGCCGACCGTGCTCAGCTCGCGCTGCCCTTGGAGCATTCCAGCGAACCGCGCGAGGTTCGTCTTGAGCCAATCCTGCTCACGATTGCGCTCGGTCGTTTCGCGCAGATTGGAAATCATCGCATTGATATTGTCTTTCAGGTCAGCCACTTCGCCTCGGGTCTCGGCCTGGATGGAGCGGGTGAGGTCACCCTGGGTCACCGCGGTGGCCACCTCCGCGATGGCGCGAACCTGGCTGGTGAGGTTGGCGGCAAGCAGATTGACGTTACCGGTGAGGTCCTTCCAGGTACCTGCGGCGCCAGGGACGTTTGCCTGTCCACCGAGACGGCCTTCGACGCCGACCTCGCGCGCAACGTTTGTCACCTGAGCGGCAAAAAGCGCCAGAGTATCGGTCATATCATTGATGGTGTCGGTAAGGGCGGCGACCTCGCCCTTGGCGTGCACGGCGAGGCGCTGATTGAGATTGCCGTTGGCCACGGCAGTCACCACCTTGACGATTCCGCGGACCTGTTCGGTCAAGTTCGAGGCCATGAAATTGACGTTGTCGGTGAGGTCCTTCCAGGTGCCGGCAACGCCGGGCACCGCGGCCTGGCCACCGAGCTTACCCTCGGTGCCGACCTCGCGCGCCACACGACTGACCTCGCCGGCAAAGGCGTTAAGCTGATCGACCATGGTATTGATTGTGTCCTTGAGCTCCAGGATCTCGCCTTTCACATCGACCGTGATTTTGCGGTTGAGTTCGCCGCGGGCCACCGCGGTGGTGACCTCGGCGATGTTGCGGACCTGCGCGGTGAGGTTACGGCCCATGATGTTGACGGAGTCGGTAAGGTCCTTCCACGTTCCCGCCACGCCGGGAACGGCGGCCTGCACACCGAGCCGACCCTCGGTGCCAACCTCGCGCGCCACGCGGGTGACTTCAGAAGCGAATGAGCGGAGCTGCTCGACCATCGTGTTGATTGTTTCCTTGAGCTGCAGCATCTCGCCGCGGACATCGACGGTAATTTTCTTGGAAAGATCGCCACTGGCCACGGCGATAGTGATGTCGGCGATATTACGAACCTGGCCCGTCAGGTTCGAGGCCATGAAGTTCACGCTCTCTGTGAGGTCTTTCCAGGTGCCGGCCATGCCGAACACGGTTGCCTGACCGCCGAGTTTGCCCTCAGTGCCGACTTCACGAGCCACGCGAGTGACTTCCGAGGCAAATGCCGAGAGCTGGTCGACCATCGTGTTGACGGTCTCTTTGAGCAGCAAGATCTCGCCTTTGACGTCGACCGTAATCTTGCGGCTGAGGTCGCCCCGCGCGATCGCCGTCGCGACGTCAGCAATGTTGCGAACCTGTCCAGTGAGGTTCGACGCCATCGAATTGACGTTGTCGGTAAGGTCCTTCCAGGTGCCAGCGACGCCGGGTACCGCCGCCTGGCCGCCGAGCTTGCCTTCCGTTCCAACCTCGCGGGCCACCCGGCTCACCTCTGCCGCGAAGGAGCGGAGTTGATCGACCATGGTGTTGATGGTCTCTTTCAGCTGCAGGATTTCGCCGCGCACGTCGACGGTGATTTTCTTCGAAAGATCGCCGTTGGCGACGGCGATCGTCACTTCGGCAATGTTTCGAACCTGGCCCGTCAGGTTGTTGGCCATCCAGTTGACGTTGTCGGTGAGGTCCTTCCAGGTTCCGCCGACCCCCGGCACGACGGCTTGGCCGCCGAGCTTGCCCTCCGTGCCGACCTCGCGCGCGACACGGCTCACCTCGCCGGCGAAGGCATTGAGCTGGTCGACCATGGTATTAATTGTGTCCTTGAGCTCCAGGATCTCGCCTTTCACATCGACCGTGATTTTGCGGTTGAGTTCGCCGCGGGCCACCGCGGTGGTGACCTCGGCGATGTTACGGACCTGCGCGGTGAGGTTACGGCCCATGATGTTGACGGAGTCGGTGAGGTCTTTCCACGTCCCCGCCACACCGGGAACGGCCGCTTGCACACCGAGCCGACCCTCGGTGCCGACCTCGCGTGCAACGCGGGTTACCTCGGAGGCAAAACCATTGAGCTGATCCACCATCGTGTTGATGGTGTTCTTCAACGCGAGAATCTCGCCCCTCACATCGACGGTGATTTTGCGTGAGAGGTCGCCCTTTGCGACAGCGGTCGTCACCTCCGCGATGTTGCGGACCTGGCCGGTCAAGTTCGACGCCATGAAGTTAACGCTCTCAGTGAGGTCTTTCCAGGTGCCGGCCACGCCGGGCACCACGGCCTGGCCACCGAGCTTTCCTTCGGTGCCGACCTCTCGTGCGACGCGGGTCACCTCGGAGGAGAAGCTGTTGAGCTGGTCGACCATCGTGTTAATCGTTTCCTTCAGCTCCAGGATCTCGCCTTTCACGTCGACCGTGATTTTGCGCGAAAGATCACCGCGCGCGACCGCCGTCGTGACCTGAGCGATGTTGCGGACCTGCCCAGTGAGGTTCGTCGCCATCGCGTTCACCGAATCGGTGAGGATCTTCCAGGTGCCAGCCACACCCGGCACGATGGCCTGACCGCCGAGTCGACCATCGGTGCCGACCTCACGCGCCACTCGGGTGACTTCGGACGCAAACGAGCGGAGTTGATCCACCATCGTGTTGATGGCTTCCTTGAGCTGCAAAATCTCGCCGCGCACGTCGACGGTAATTTTTTTGGACAAGTCGCCGTTGGCGACGGCGATGGTCACACCCGCAATGTTGCGAACCTGCGCCGTCAAATTGCCGGCCATCTGGTTGACGGAGTCGGTGAGTTCCTTCCATACCCCCGTCACAGCTTTGGCCTTGGCTTGGCCACCAAGCTTGCCCTCGGTGCCGACCTCGCGGGCGACGCGGGTGACCTCCGAGGTGAAAACAGACAACTGCTCGATCATCCTGTTCACGAGCTTTGCAGAGCGAAGGAACTCGCCCTTGAGCGGACGCCCGTCGACCTCGAGCTCCATGGACTGCCCAAGGTCACCTTTGGCCACTGCGCCAATCGTCCGCGAAATCTCAGTTATTGGCCTGACCAGGTCGTCCAGCAAAGTGTTGAAGCCATCAACTTTGGCGGCCCACCCACCCGTCGCCCCGGGAACCGACATGCGTTGCCTGAGCAATCCTTCCCGGCCAACAGTCCGGCTCAACCGCGCCATTTCGCGCGAATGTTGGTCTTCGTGCGAAACGGCTTGGTTGAAGGCCGCAGCGATTTGCCCATCTATTCCGTCCCAGTCTGACGGCAATCGCGCGGAAAAATTGCCATCACGAAATGCAACCATCGCTGCGAGTATCCGCCTCGACCGGGCTTCTATGGAGGTTTTCTGTGTCGGCCTATCCGCTTTGGCTTTCTTCGTCGGCCTATTCGCTTTGGCCTTGCGGCGATCGAGCCGCAGTTTGGTAGCGGGCATGGGCTACTCCTTCACCGCGCAGCCACCCATTGCCGTTCGGCGGCTTACTTCGAAGTCAAGACGCTTACCGAAATCTGGTTCCTGTTTGTCGCGTCACGCTCTACCGAGCCATGAAACAAGCAGGCAGTCGGGTATTATCGTCCGGCATTTTTCTTCCAGCCCAGCGCGGCGTTTGCTTCGTTCTGGCGTGGCAGTTAAGCGATCCTACGTTATGGACAAGCCAGCGTTCCCTCGATTTTGAGCCAAAGATCTGCCCAAATGCGCCAGCAGCTCGCCAGTCTAGCCACTAGAGTAGCTTCGCCAGGTCGTGTCTCAGGTCGCTCAGACTTGTGAGAACGCTAAACAGGTGGACAAACGTTCGTTGGCTCAAAGCGCACTGAACGGGCCCGCTTCGCTCGCAAGTGCCTCCTCGCAATTCGTTGACTCAACGGCTTATGGAGGTAGGGGTCGACGTTGACGACCGGGATATCGGTCGTCATCGACTGCTGCACCAAATTCATGCGGCGACATCGAGAGGTATCGGGCCAGCCGTCGCAAGGCCTCACCCAAAGTGTGCGACGAAGCTGCGACGTAATAGAGCAGCCCGAATCTTCGAAGTTCAGCCCTGACCGAGGTGAAATGGAAAATACGCGTCCTGCAATCAGTCGCAGCCGCATTGAGAAACCTGATCTGAGATGAGACACTGATCCGGGCACCAACGTCTTCGATTTGTCGTTTGGTCAGCCCAGCTTGCGGCAAAAGCGGCTCCAGCTCGATCCCAGCCGCTTGCGCCCGTCGGAGGCAGCCGCGTGGTCGTCTAGTCGCACTCGCACCGAGACGCTCGGATCTGAGGTCGTGCACTGGTTTGTCTTTGCGGTCAGAACTCCCGATTAAGGCCGGCACCGAACAACGTGGTTGCGGGGCATCGTATCTCGTCAACTGGAAAATGATCGAGATGAAAAATGATTGAGATGGGGAAGGCCAGACGACGTCAATCTGGCATCGCCATGGACCACGTCAGCGTCCGGATATACCAGGAAGACACGACGTCAACTCTCTGGTTATACGATCGACATTCTTTTAGGTCGTGACATCCACCAACAAAACTTTGTGTCTGATGGCAGTCTTAACGAGCGCTTCATTCTCGGCCATGGAGCGCTCCACGAACGTGTCTATTGCGTTTTTCATCTGATCGCGTGTTGAGAATAGGCGCCTCTCTTTCGATGCGTTCGCGCAGTGCGTCGCGTTCGGCGTGAAGACAAAGAACGAGAGGCTTCATCAATCTGCCATCGGAAAGGTATTCGGAACGACGCAACGCCTTCCGATATGATGATAGGCCGCGGATAAAATTCGGTGACGGATCAGGCACACTGGTGCATGGTCGGCCCGAAT
>JASHRR010001315.1 GCA_030037185.1 Xanthobacteraceae bacterium
GTTGAATGATTCGGGAATTCTCAGCCGTGAGCGACGAACGCTCGCGGTATCCCGATCATGGTTAGTGAGCTACGTAACAACGACCGCTAACGAGAGAAGCTGCCATCATAGACATGGTTTTCCGGCGCTGATTAGCTCCAAGACAGTCACCCACCATGAAATCGCCGGTTCAGAAATCCGGGGCGCTGTGGGAATCGCCGGGGCGGTGCCAAAAAATGCGGATTCTCGGCGCAGACCTCCGGCCAGTCGCCGATGAGGCGCCGATAAGTGATCCGTCTTGACCCTGGCGTAGCGAAAACGGCCGGGTCGTCCACTTACCGCGCTTTCGCTGGACTTGGGCGGCGGTTGCGGCGTCGTTCAAGCGGCAGCGCTCGACGACATGCAGCGCCTTGCTGTCGGGGAGCTGCCGAAGGCATCAACTGTCGAGAACGGCGCGACCTTCATGCCGACCGTGTCGACCATCAACCTGTCGCACTCGGGCCAGCCGACCGAGCGGGCTTGCCAGCTTGGTGTTTCTGGGGATGCGGCGCGCCCGCGCGCACCGGGTACCGGCCATCTCAATCTCGCAGCTCGCGAAAATCGTCACGACCGGCGCAGCCACGGCGTGATACTGCGGCCTCTTGCGACTCTTTCTTGACCCCGGCGGCCGCATGCCGTGGCGCGGGAAAGTAGGCGCGAGCTACCTGCTAGCCGCGGCTCCAACTCACCTGCGAAAACTGTGCACGTCTGGCATAGATTATGCTGCATCCACCTCAACCCGCGTGATGCGGAGACCCTTTCCGATGGCTCGGCGGACGTTTTGTATGGAGTCACCGAAGTCATCCGCCGCCACGCTGAGACTGACCATCGGCACCGTCTTGATACCAGCAGCGGGGCGGCTGGTGTTGTATTGGGGTGGAAATGGCAGCGACAGTGCGGCCGAGGAGCCGCAACTCGGAGAATTCCAGTGCTCTGCATGTGAGGCAGCAGGGGGCGAATGCCGATCGACTGCCAATTCTGGCTACGTCGACGGTGACACCAAGCACCCGGAGGGAATGTGATGGAACCGCGAAGCTTTTGCTTGGCAATGCTCGGCATTGGTGTGGCCTCGCTTTTCACGCCGCACGTCATCTTTGCAGCCAATGGGGCGCAAACGCGGCGTTTCCATCTCGAAGAGGCGACCATTGCCGATGTGCAGCGCGCTATCCGCGCCAAAGAGATCACGGCAACGCAATTGGTGAATCTCTATTTCAAGCGTATCGAGGCCTATAATGGCATGTGCGTCAAAGGTGACGTCGATCCGGCGACGGGCCTGATGTTGGGAGATTTGACACCAATCGAGAACGCCGGGCAAATCAACGCCTACTTGACGTTGAATATCCGCGGCCGGCGTTCGAAAACGGATACTGCCGACAGTAATCCGAAATACGCCGATGCGTTGGAGGCAGCTCGGGCGCAGGACGCGTACTTTGCGCGCACCGGAAAATTCGTCGGGCCGCTGCATGGCATTCCGATTGCGATTAAGGACAATTACGACACAATCGACATGCGCACGACCGCGGGCGCAGCCGCCGCCTACGCCGACGACAAGCCGCCCAAGGATGCCACAATCGTTGCCAAGCTTCGCGCCGCGGGCGCAATCATTCTGGGCAAGACCAATTTGGATGAATATGCGCCGGCAGGCATCGGCCGCAGCACGCTTGGCGGCCAAACCTGTAATCCCTATGACACCAAGCGCATTCCCTACGGTTCCAGCGGCGGCTCAGGTTCGGCAGTCGCTGCAAACCTGGCGATTTGCGCAATGGGCACCGATACGACCGGATCGGTGCGTTTTCCGGCCGCCGTGAACTCACTCGTCGGCATGGTCGCCACGCAAGGACTGGTAAGCCGCGCGGGAATTGTTCCTTTGACATTCTCGCGTGACCGCGGCGGACCGCTGTGCCGCACCGTGCGGGACACCGCGGCCGTGCTCGAAGTCATCGTGGGCGAAGATCCCCGCGACGACGTGACGGCCGTGGCGCACGGCGCGAAACCAGTCGCCTATCAAAATTACACGAGTCGAAAATCGCTTGCCGGTAGGCGCTTGGGCGTTGTGCGCGATTTCATGATCGAGGCAACCATTGCCGACCGTGACAGCATTCGGGTCGCCAATCAGGCGCTCGAGGAAATGAAACGCCTTGGCGCCACCCTTGTCGACCCGGTGGATTTCCGAGGCGCGATCGTCGAAATCATGGTGGCCTACGAACCGAGCTTCTTCACACACAATTTCCCTGAGGCCTTCCCGGCGGGAATCAAACCTATCGATCGCATGGTAGCGATAGCGGGCGATCCGAAGATCCTTCCGGGCGGAATGCGCGGCATCAATCTTCGCATGATCGCCGGTCAGTCTCGTGGCGCCGAAGCGAGATACGCGATCAGCCTCTACCTCAAGGAGCGGGGTGACGACAAGTTTCGCAGCATCGAGGATCTCTATGCCACCAAGGCATTCTCCGGCGAAAGCGACTGGTTGAAAACGGCGCTTGGCGCCAGAGCGGAAAGCCTGGACAGCCCGGAACAGACTAGTCATTTACTGCGTATGCAGAGCCTGCGGCGAATTCTGTACAAGGTCATGGCTGACAACAATCTCGATGCCCTGGTCTATGCCTACGACACCATTCCACCGCCGATCGTTTTTCCGAACCGAATTCCGCAAGACTTTGACCCCCGCAACGAGCCACGTGTCCTCAAGGCTGGAACGCAACTGTCCGATCCGACTCTCCTGCCCGGCGAAACGACGCTGAAAACCGATCTTGACCTGTGGCGCGGCGCTGGTGGCAGCTGGGGTGTGAATCTCAGTCCGGAGAGCGGCTTCCCCGCCATTGTCGTGCCGGCGGGCTTCACCCGCGAGGTCTATGACCGCGTGCCCGACGCCAGTGACCCCAACGGCAGCCGCCTGGAAGGCCCCAGGCCCGACCAACTTCCCGTCGCCATAGAGTTTTTGGCGCGACCATTCGACGAAGCGCTGCTGTTCGAGATTGCGTCGGCCTATGAAGCGGGAACGGAGCATCGGCGGCCGCCGAAGGGATTCGGACCACTGAAGGATGAGCCATAGTCGACCGAAAGGACAGTTGGCGGCTGCGCCTGTTGAGGGAATTCTCGCCCCATCCCTGGTCCTCCGCGGGTCACACAGGATCGATTGCTTCGCAACTGGGTTGCCGAATTCTGGTAATGGCGCACTACTTCCATCGCCGTGCACTCAGCCGCACAGGGTAGCTCTCGGGCTAACCAAGGTGCCTCAGACAGGCGTCTTACCGCGCCCGATTGAGGACGCCGCTTCATCAGCGAACCATCGGCGCCGATCACCTTGGCTATTCGGTGATCGGTTCCCTTGCCCGCCACCAAGCGGCCTCGCCTGGCCGGCCAACTACCCCAAGCGGCCATTCCGGACTCACGCATGGGCGGGAACCGGACGCCGGCACCGCATGGCCACGTGTTTTTCCGGTGCCAAACAGCGGCGCTTGCTGGCCGGTGATCAGCATTTAGATTCCTGTAATTGGCTTTCAGCGCAATGACTTAGACCTGTTTTGCATCCCAGAAAATCGCGCCTGGGACGCACGATTAATTTTTGACCTCTGTGAAAGTCAAAGACCCGCAACCCATTGAAGCTGCGCGACTTATCCCATGATAGGGCACGTTGCCCTATATCGATACCGCGCCTGTACCGGGCGACACTAAGACGCTTTACGGGCCCTCGTAAACGGCCGGCCGGGGAGATGAGGACTCGCTCGGCGGCCTGAACACCGAGCTGACGGAGGCATCGATGCCTGATGCCGAGCTTACCACGCCCGAACCAACCCATGTTCCAGTTCTTATAGCCGAACGCCTTCGCGATCAGCTCGAGAGCTTCGGTATGTGTGATTTCGATGGCTTTTGCTTTCAGGACATC
>JASHRR010001316.1 GCA_030037185.1 Xanthobacteraceae bacterium
CGTTTCCAGCAAGGGACTTTCCGGTGTCGTTCCAGCTTGGCGTTTGTCAAAAGACAGCGTGGTTTCTTGGCCATCGCATCTGCGCCATGATGGAAGACAATTGCCGATTGCTGCGCGGCCTCCGCGAGGCCGACGAAACGGCGGTTGGCGGCAACCGCAAGCGGGATCGGAAGTCCAGGCGGGACGACGGCGGCGACCAACCAAAAGGGCGCGGCGGCAAGACTATGGTCGTTACCGCCGGTGAGCGCGGCGGCAAATCCCGTGCCAAGCGAGCCCATACGCAAGCCGGGCGTGCCATTCGGCGGCGCCATCCCGAATTGAAAGAGGAGTGGTCAGTCATGGCTACCACGAATGTCGATCATTCAGGGCGCTTCACGGCCGCGCGCGGGTCCGCCATGCACGGCGGGAAAAACCGCTCTCCTTCACGAATTCCTCGGAGCAAGCGCCTCGATGACAAGCACGACGATCGACATTCACCCGCACATTATCGCCGACGATAAGAAGCGCTACCCGCTCGCGCCGCTCGGCGGCCATCAATCGGATTGGTCGCGACAGCGGCCCGTCAGCATCGACCAGATGATCGCCGCCATGGACGAGGCGGGTGTCGACAAGTCGGCGATCGTGCAGGCATCCACGTGTTACGGCCATGACAACTCCTATGTGGCAGACGCGATCGCGGCTCACCCGAGCCGCTTCACCGGAGTGTTCTCGGTGGACGTACTCGCCGCCGACGCGCCGAGACGGATGCGCTATTGGTTTGGCCGCGGACTGACCGGCATGAGGCTGTTCACGATCGGCAGCACCATGACGACGCAGGCGAACTGGATCGACGATCCCCGCGTCTATCCAGCCTGGGAGACCGCCGGCGAACTCGGCATTCCGATCTGCATGCAGATGTCCAAACAGGCCTTCCCACAGCTCATCAGTCTGATGACGCGCTTCCCGAATGTGAACGTCATCCTCGACCACCTGGCGCGGCCGGTGCTCGAGGACGGGCCGCCTTATGCGGCCGCAGCAAGCCTGTTCGAGCTTGCCAGATTTCCTGCCATCTACCTCAAGGTGACGCCCCGCACCTTCGAGGAATGCCGCAACGGCAAGGCGACACCGGAGACATTCTTTCCCAAGCTGGCCGGTGAATTCGGCGCCTCCCGGATCGCCTGGGGGTCCAATTATCCGGCCTCAGAGGGCCGGCTCAAGAACCTGCTGGCGGTCGCGCGCGCTTCGATTGCGTGCCTGCCGCAGTCCGATCAGGATTGGATTTTCGCCAAGACCGCGCAATCGCTCTATCCGGCATTGCGCGACAATGAGTAAAGCGTTTCCATGGTTCGAATCTATCGATATCATCGATCAGCCTCATGGTGAGGAACGCCTTCCTGAGAGAAGCGCGCATCTCCAAGGGCGGCCACGCGCGAGGCCCTGGCGATCCTGCCGGTCCGCGGCCTCCCGACCATGAGACTGAGGTTTTGATTTCGATTGGTGCGATACAAGCGGTTTCATGGCAGCGGGCGCCTCGGTGTCGTCATCAGGCTTCGCAAGCGGCGCCAGGGTCGCAGCCATGCCAGACCGAATCAGGCTTACAGATCGAGATAACGAGCAAAAAGGGGAGCAGACGTGCCGAAACGTGACGACGTTCCTGATCTGAACCGCCGCAACTTCTTCAAAGGAGCAACGCTGGCCGGCGCCGCGGCGCTATCGGCACCGCTCGACGCAGGCGCCCAGAATGCGCCGCCACGCTCGGGCGTCGCGCTGCCGAACCGGGTCGCAGAAACCGCAGTGCCGGCGGCTTTGGAAGTTCTCACCGAGGGCCGAAGCGGCAGCGATTTCATGGTCGACTGTCTCAAGAGTGTCGGCCTGGAGTACATAGCCGCCAACCCCGCCTCGAGCTTCCGCGGGCTCCATGAATCGCTGATCAACTACGGCGGCAACGTCAACCCCGAATTCCTCACCTGCTCGCACGAGGAAATCTCGGTCGCGATGGGGCACGGCTATTTCAAGATCGAGGGCAAGCCCCTCGGCGTGCTCGCCCACGGCACCGTCGGGCTCCAGCACGCCACCATGGCGCTTTACAATGCGTGGTGCGACCGCGTGCCCGTCTACGTGGTGGTCGGCAACGTCCGCGATGTGCAGATGCGCCGTCCCGGCGTAGAGTGGAACCATACCGCACAGGATGTCGGCATCCTCGTGCGCGACTACGTAAAGTGGGACGACTACCCGGCCTCGCTCCAGCACTTCGCGGAATCCTCGGTGCGGGCCTACAAGTTCGCGATGACGCCGCCGATGCTCCCGGTGCTTCTCGTCGCCGATGCCGAATTGCAGGAAGATCCAGTACCGGAGGACCTGAAACTGCGGATCCCGAAGCTGCCGCAGGTCGCCTACCCGCAGGGCGATCCGGCCGCTGTTGCCGAGACGGCGCGCCTGCTCGTCAACGCGGCAAACCCGGTGTTGGTCGCCGACCGCTATGTCCGCACCGCCGCTGGAGCCAAGCACCTGGTCGAGCTTGCCGAGGTGCTGCAGTGTCCGATCATCGACACCAGCGGCCGCCTGAACTGTCCGACGCGGCACTCGCTCAACCAAAGCAGCCGCGGGCGTTCGCACATCGCGCAGGCCGACGTCATCCTCGGGCTCGAGATGACCGATTTCTGGGCGCTCCTCAATTCCTATCGCGATCAGCTCCACCGCAGCTCGCGGCCGATCGTCAAGGCCGGCGCCAGGACCATCAGCCTCGGCAGCGGCGATCTCTACATGAAATCGAACTTCCAGGATTTCCAGAGATTCGCCGATGTCGACCTCGCAATCGCGGCCGACGCAGAGGCAACGATGCCGGCGCTGATCGAGCACGTCAGGGGACTGGTCAACGGAGAGCAGAAGGCGGCCTACGAGGCGCGAGGTAAGAAGCTTGCCGCCAGCCATCGCGCCGATTTCGAGCGGGCCCGCCTCGATGCCACCTATGGGTGGGATGCAAGCCCGATCACGACGGCGCGGCTCTGCATGGAAGTGTGGGCCCAGATCAAGGGCGAGGACTGGTCGCTGGTGTCGCCAACCGCGTCGGTAAGCTATTGGCCGCAGCGGCTTTGGACCATGGATAAGCCTTACCATTTCCTGGGCGACGGCGGCGGGATGGGCATCGGCTATTGTGCCTCGGCGGCGACCGGAGCCGCGCTCGCCAACCGCAAGCACGGCCGGCTGTCGGTGTCGCTGCAAAACGACGGCGACCTCTTGATGACGATCGGCGTGCTGTGGACCGCCGCCCATCACAACATCCCGATCTTGCACGTCATGCACAACAATCGCGGCTATCACCAGGAGCTTATGCACGTGCAGCGCATGGCCAACCGCCACATGCGCGGTATCGACCGGCCTTATATCGGCACAACGCTGCGTGATCCTTTCATTGATTACGCCAAGATCGCGCAAGGGATGGGCGTGCAGGCGATCGGCCCGATCACTGACCCGAACGATCTTGCGCCGGCGCTCAGGCGGGCCGTCGCCATCGTCAAGAGCGGTGAACCCGCGCTGGTCGATGTTGTGACCCAGGGTCGTTAACGTCTTCCCTCGCCCTCAAGGGCGGGGGATTTCCACAAACCGGACGCCCTGACACGCGAGGCTAGTCCGATGCCTTACTTTGCAATACGTCGCGGGTTTCCAGCGCGGAGGTTTTTATGATGGTGAAGCTTGCCAGCCTGTCTGTCGTCCTCGCCGCGCTCGCATGGGCGCCGTTGGCCGAGGCCCAGGACCTTCCCGGCGATGCTGCCAAGGGCAAACAGCTCTACATGAGGGACGGCTGCTTTTCTTGCCACGGCACAGTCGGCCAAGGCGGCGGCGGACGCACCGGGGGATTGCGCCTTGCGCAAATGCCGATCCCGTTCCCGGCATTTCTCAACCAGCTTCGGCATCCGGCCAACGAGATGCCGCCCTATGTGGCGGCCGTCCTGTCCGATCACGACGCGAGCGACATTTACGCCTATGTCGCCAGCCTGCCGCCCCCGCCGGACGTCAAGGCAATCCCCGCCCTCAACGACTGAGGCCGGCGGTTCGCGCTGCGCGCGTTTCAACTCGTGGAATATACGCGGATGGTCATCACCGATTCAGGGCTCCACATCTGGCGGGCCGAAACCCCGGACCGCCCATGGCAGCCGGGGCGCACGGCGCATCTCGACACCCCGATTGGATACGACGACCTGAGCGCCAGGATGGCGGAGGCTGGCGTAAACCGTGCGATTTTGATTCCGCCCTCGTGGGAAGGTGAGCGTGTCGATTATTGCCTCGAGGCGGTCGCCCGCTGCCCGGGCCGGTTCGCCGTCATGGGCCGGCTGCCGATCAACCGGGCGGAAGCGCGGGCGATGCTTGAAACCTGGAAGGATCAGCCGGGCATGCTCGGCGTGCGACTGACCTTGCACCATGAGTGGGACCGCCCTTGGATCACCGACGGTACGGCCGACTGGTTCTGGCCGGCGGCGGAACGGCTGGACATTCCCGTCATGCTCAACGCGCCGACGTTGCAGGCCGAGGTCGGCAATGTTGCGGCACGTCATCCGCGCCTGCGCTTGATCATCGACCACATGGGCCGGGTGAAAGGCACGAAAGACGACGAACTGGCAGCCGCGATCGACGGGACCGTAACGCTCGCGAAATTTCCGAACGTGTTCGTCAAGCTCAGCCAGGTGCCGACTTGCTCATCCGCTCCCTATCCGTACCGCAACATCCATCAGTATGTGCGGCGGCTGGTCGAGGCGTTCGGTCCGCGCCGCGCGTTCTGGGGAACTGACCTCTCCGCGATGCTGAGCCGGTCGAACTGCACGTACCGGCAGGCCGTCACTCTGTTTACCGAGGAGATGTCCTTTCTGTCTCAGGATGACCTCGAATGGATCATGGGGCGTGGGCTTGCCCAATGCCTGCAGTGGCCGGCGAGGTGAGAGGATCGCATCTTGTTTCGGCTATCGAGCTTGTGCGGCGAGCGTTTGGCACTCCGAGCCCGCAATGCGGTCGAGCAATTTTTGCCGGGGTCAGATTATCGCGAATACTGATGACCATTCGCGGGCTCCCGCGGCTCGTGGCAGCCCATCTCGGCAGCTTCACGCCATTAACGTCAGCTCTTTTCTGGCACGACGAAAAGCTCTTCGATAGACATCCGTCGGGGCGTCAGCTTCTGCTTAAACGCGGTCTCTTCGAGAGCCTTTATCGCCGGGAGATTTTGCTCTATCCCAAACGGTAGGGGATCTTGTCCGATGATTTTTGCGAGCTGACGATATTTTTTATCGCTGGCGGTATCCGCCTCTCCGGACAGGAGCCTTGTGAGCCACAGCGCTTTCGCTTCTGCGAAGGCGTTGTACAGCGACTGTGCGAGCGATGGGTGCGCCTTGAGGATTTCATCCTTGATGACGATGGTGCCGTGCATCGGGTAGATGCCGGTTTTTCTGTACCAGGACGCTTCAAGTTCCTGCGCGTCAGGGAACAGCTCGGGATAGTTCGCCTCAAGCTGCTGCCATCCGCCGGTGGGCGAACCGGACCGACCGATTCCCGCGTTTGCGTCAAATCCGGCCGATAGCTCGCCAGCTGCCATCATGTCGGCAAGCGAGCGGCCGTCTGGCGCGTGAACCACATTGGGAGGAAGCTTGAGCTCCCTCACGTGTTCCTCGTCATCGACCACCCAGGTGACCTTGGAGGCGTCCAGTCCGTACTCATCGATCAGTATCGCGCGCGTCCATACGCCCGTCGTCACCGAATAGGCGCGCACACCCACTTTTCTTCCCTCTAGGTCCTTGGGGTGCCTGATAGCTGCATCGGGATGAACCAGCAGCCCGCCGTGGTGAAAGCGGCGCGTAACGAAAATCGGCAGCGCGATGAAAGGGGCGCCGTAAGCACGGGCAATGAGGTAGGTGGTGGGCGCGATCTCGCAGACGTCAAATTCGACCTCACGCACCATTCGGCGGTACGCCGCTATTTGCGGAATCACCCGAATGAAATTCGCAGTAACGCCTGCAATACGAACTTCGCCGTTCAGCAGGGCCGCCGTATGAGGATAGCTCGCAATTGCGATGTCCAATTTGACGGGCTCGGTCAAGGATCTCCCCTCATGCGGGTGTGTTTCCTGCCCCTCCTGCTCCGCGAGCGGGGGGCGTAATTAACATCACCACCCTGCACTATTCCTCAGACGACGACGACTTGCAAACAGGAGGCGCTCGTCCGGTTATCGGTTCGGGCAAGACGATCCGCGTGTCCTGCCGATGCCTGAAGGCAGCAGGTTCCGCGCGGACAATCCGGGTGAATGGCCGGATATCCGGGCGTTCGCGGCGATGATCGCGCATGAATGCGAAAGGCGGAGTTTTCGTCTCGGTTCGGAAGGCCCGGATGATCGCAACGCGCTAAAAATCCGGTTTGGCCGCCTCCGGCATGCGATAATCGAAAAAGGCGGTATTGTTTTCCGCGCAGGCCTCCTCGCCCAGCGAGCGCGGCTGCACGCGCCGGTAACGCTGCATCGCCGACCACGGCTCATTGAACGTATCCGGATCTTCCACCCGGATACTGACTTCGATCACATTGCCGCCCTCGACCAGCTTCCAGCGCTCGATGACGTGAAGCTTCTCGGTATGCGGCGTGCGATAATTATCGACATAGGTCTTGTCGTTAAGCCCGATGGTGTCGACCACGAGCGTATCGTCTTCGTAATGGCCGATCGACTCGCCGTACCACGACGGCTTCGGGTTGAGCGAATGGGCCATGTCGAGATAGATGTGGCGGACCTCCTCATTGCCCGAATGGATCATCAAGACCTCTTTGGGGGTCTGGACGAAGAAGATCGGCTCGACGATGAACATCATAAATCCCGGCACGCCGGCCGGCATGCAGCTCGATCTCGCCGTGTAGCCGATCCCGCCCGCGAGCACCTTCTCGTTCTCCCGCCTCATGACCTCCTTGGCCCAGGGCTTGATGTTGGGATTGGTGAGGTCGGCAACCCGGAAGGTCGGCTGCGCCCCGGCGTTGTTTGGAACGTAGGGATGGGCGGGATCGCTGCGCGTCGGGCTGGGGCCGCCCGCTACTGCGATAAAGTCGGGGTTGGTTGCGATCCAGCCGACTTGACCTGAGGAGAAATCGGGCACCCGCGGGCTGTGTTGCGCCGATGCGGCGGTAAGTGCAGCCAAGCTGAGGCCGGTCAAGGCGCCACCGACAAAGAGCTTGCCACCTGAACGTAATCTGCGCATCGTCTCTTTCTCCCTTGCGACCTTCCCGCCGGAACTCGGAACTCGTCCCCACAAAGCGAAGTCGGCCGCTTGGCACATTCGAGCGCGCACTGCGTGAAGTTTGTTCCAGTACGAGCCTTGTCGCCGGGAAAGATAAAAGGATTCCGCCGCCAAGGCCAGCGTGTCAGGGTCTTCGATGCGCGTGACTTGCTTCAGGTCCACGGCCCGAAGCGCCACGCACTGGTTAATCACGACGCCGACGCTGGGCGGCCGGAGCCAATAGGGCGTCTGCGCGACGCCCGGCAGGGATGCTTATGTCGACGGAACAAAGGCGGACGCTCTCTCCTTCGAACGCGTACAGATTTGTGGTGATCATCGGCATCACCAACCTGTTCGCCGATATGACGTATGAGGGCGCGCGCAGCATCACCGGCCCGTTTCTTCAAATGCTGGGCGCCAGCGCTGCCGTCGTCGGATTCACGGCAGGCTTCGGCGAGTTGGTTGGCTACGCCCTGCGCTCGGTCACCGGATTTATCGGCGACCGGACCGGCTGCTATTGGCTGATGGCGGTCTGCGGATATGCCATCAATATGCTGGCGGTGCCGGCTCTCGCACTCAGCGGCAACTGGCCGGCGGCGGCAGGACTGATTGTGGGCGAGCGAACCGGGCGAGCCGTCAGAAAGCCGGTTACGGAGGCGATGCTATCGTTCGCCGCCGGGCAGGTGGGACCAGGGCGGACTTACGGAATCGTAGAATTCCTGGATCAACTTGGTGCGACAGCTGGCCCTTTGATCGTCGCCTTTGTTCTCTTCTTGCAATTCTCCTATCGGGCCGGTTTCGCGCTTTTGCTCGTGCCCGCTGTCCTGACCCTCGTCACCGTGCTGATGGCGCGCATGACATATCCGGATCCACGCAGCCTGGAACCGGCGCGATCTATCGGGGTGGAACGCTTTTCCAAACCTTACTGGCTCTACACGGCGGCCGGTGGATGCGTCGCCGCTGGATTTACCGACTTCGCCTTGATTGCCTACCACTTCGAAACAACGGGCTCAGTCGCATCGGGTTTGATTCCAGTCTTCTACGCCGCCGCCATGGCTATGGGGGCAATCAGTGCGCTGGCCTTGGGTAGGCTGTTCGACAGGCTTGGAATCGCGGTCGTCATCGGCGCCTTCTTACTATCCTCATCGTTTGCGCCTCTGGTGTTCCTTACCAGAGGTTGGGGCGCGCTCATCGGAATGATCTTATGGGGAATCGGGATGGGAGCCCAGGAGTCATTGCTCAAATCCTTGATTGTCGGATTTATTCCGAGCGGGCGGCGCGGCACCGCATTTGGCGTGTTCGACACGTGCTTTGGGATTGCATGGTTTCTCGGTAGCTGGCTGATGGGCGTACTCCACGACGTGTCGCTGATAGGCCTGATCGGTTTTTCGGTTCTATGCCAGCTCGCCTCCCTGCCGCTCTTCCTCTTGGGCGAGCGGTGCCGACAACGCGGCCCTGCTTGAGGAAAGAGAGCTCCGTCGGAATGTTGACCTACCGAGCTGCACGAAGACGCATCGAGCTGTTCATTGGGCCGGACCGAAAGAACCGCGCCGTGCTGGCAGGGCATTCTCCATCGCCAGGACATTGGGGGCCGATATCTGTGCCACGGTCGAGCCAATAACGATCATGATCGTGCGAGCATCGTCAGGCCGGGTTGAAAGCCGCGAGCGCGGCACCGCCGGCCGCACAAAGGATGACGACGATCCATGGCGGTGTTTGCCACATGAACAGCAGTAGAAAAGCCGCTGCCGCAAGGGCAAAATCACCCGCGCTGGCGATAGCGGCCGTCCAAACGGGTTTGTAGAGTGCGGCGAGCAGAAGCCCCACTACGGCGGCGCTGACGCCACCAAGCACCGAGTGCGCCCACGGACGCGCGCGAAGCTCGTCCCAAAACGGCAGGGGACCGATGACCAGCAAAAACGCGGGCAGAAACATCGCGGTGAGGCACAGGATCGCGCCCGCCCACCCGTGAGGCTGTGGTCCCATCACCGCGCCAAGATATGCCGAGAAGGTAAACAACGGACCGGGCACGGCTTGTGCGGCACCGTAGCCGGCAAGAAAGCCGTCGGTGGTCACCCAACCCGGCGGGACCACGGCCGCCTGCAGCAACGGCAGCACCACGTGCCCGCCGCCGAACACCAGCGAGCCGGCGCGATAGAACGCGTTGATGAGTTGAAGACTCTGGCTCGGAATCGCAGTCGCGAGCAGCGGCAGCCCCAACAGCATAATGAAGAAGAGGGCAATGGCGATGATCGCCGCGGTTCTACTGACGGCATGTGGCAGGACAGCATGATCGGCAGGCGCTGCGCTTCGTATCAGCCAGAGACCGGCGCCGCCGCCGAGCAATATTGCACTCACTTGGCCCCACGCGGACGGAACTGCCAATACGATCGCGGCCGCAGCCACGGCCATGCTGGCGCGCTCGCGGTCAGGCGCCAACGAGCGCATCATTCCGAGAACGGCCTGCGCCACGACCGCCACCGCCGCGACTTTGAGACCATGCAGCCAGCCGCTGCCAAGCGCGTCACCGATCGCGCCAACCCCCAAGGCGAACAGCACAAGCGCGATCGCCGACGGCAGCGTAAACCCGGCCCACGCCGCAACGGCGCCCGAATAGCCAGCGCGCGACAGGCCAATGGCAATTCCGACTTTGCTGCTGGCGGGGCCAGGCAGAAACTGCGAAAGCGCCACCAGGTCCGCATAGGCCTTCTCATGCAGCCACCTCCGCCGAACTACAAATTCATCGCGAAAATATCCGAGGTGCGCAACCGGTCCGCCGAAACTGGTCAATCCGAGCCGCGTGAAGACCGCGAGAACTTCGAGCACGGAGCCGGACGGGCCCCTCGTGGCAGTTGTCTGTTGCTTGAGTTCGTCCATAAGCGCCGTGATCGCGTTCGTCATTGCTCAAGTGGCGGCCAGTCGGCGGCCCTCGTTGCACCATAGCTGAAACGGTATCGAAAGTCGATATCGAATGCAGTCGTGGACCCGATCAGTTTCGTTGACGGATTGCGTGCGGGATCTGGGCTCCAAGAGATGCTCGTCAGTCCGCCGACGACTTGGGTGCCTTCGACCTCTGCAATGCTCCGATCAGCTCTCGAACTTGTATCTTTGCGAGCCGATTGGCTTCGCGCCCCAGCGCCGTCGCGCGGTAAAGCCGTCGAAATGTGCGCCCGTTCTGCTCTTTCTTGGACTTCAAGTAGCCGCGGCGCTCCATCGCGTGAAGCATCGGATAAAGCGTGCCGGGACTCAATGTGTAGCCATGGCGGGCCAGCTCATGGATGATCCACTGGCCGTAAAATTCCTCCTCGGAGGCATGATGCAAAATATGCAGACGAACCAGCCCCTTAAGGAGTTCTTGATGTTTCATTTTTGCCATTATCGACCCGATCCGCGCCAAAGCCCTCGGCTGCGCTCGCCACTGCGGTAGCATATAGGGGGCCTCTTGCGAGGCAAATATAGTTTTAGATCAAACGATTGGATGACCGGACACGGTTGGCGACGGCTGCCAGTCGGTCGGCTGACTGCAAGCTCCTTGGGTAATCCTCACCAGCGAAAGCGCGATGCAATCCATCTCGGATTTCGGCATTCGGACAATGTGCGACAGGCTGCCAAGGATGATGTTGTGCGGAGCGCCGGGTGATCGTCGCGGCGCTGCCGATGTCGCGGCCCTCGCGGTGGCGAGCAGATCTGGGACCGGGTTGAAGAGCCGCAAGAAGCTCGAGAGCCGCAGATCAGCGACCGCAACCATCATCAATCAACAGAGCAATCCTATCATAATCGATTGCGCGGTAGGCTTGGTCGGGCGTGGCGGCACGATGGAGATCATGGGGCAAAGCATTGCGATCGCCAAGTGGTCATCGCGGGCGGTGGTCGCGCACGATCTAGCTCGCAAGCCAGTGTCCTCGCAACGATGATAGAGCGAGCAACCGCGCTAAAACCACCCTCGCCACTTGAACCAGAGAATTGGCAGGACCGTGCTAAGGACAATCAGCGCCAGGCCGAATTGGTAGCCCCAGGCCCACTGGAGTTCCGGCATATTCTTGAAATTCATTCCGTAAATGCTCGCCACGAGGGTCGGCGGAATGCCGACGACTGACACGATCGTCAGCACGGTGAAGATGTCGTTCTGCTTCGTGGTGATGAAGCCCAGCACCGCATCCAGCAGGAATTGAACCTTGTCGGAGAGATGAGTTTCGTAATCTGTTAACGACAACAAATCCGTCTGGGCGCCGTTCAGGCGGGTGCGCGTCTTGCTTGGTATCCACTCTCGCTCGGGCTCGGTGACGAAAGGAACGATCCGCTGTAGCCCCAGGAGACTGCCGCGAATGCGCGACAGGCGTTCGCCGGCATTGCCGACTTCGATCAAAGTGCGGTGCAGGGCATCGTTGGATCGCGTCATGTGCTGGCGCCTTGTGCGCGACTTCAGGAAGACGGATCGCGATACCGCATCCAGTTCGGTGGCGATGTCTTGGAGCCAGTCGGCGTTAAAATCCACCATTCCTTCGACGAGAGCGGCAAACACGTCGACACTCGAGGGGCGAGCATCGCTGTTGGAGAACTTTGCCGCTACCGTGTCAAACGAACGCAATTGCGTATAGCGGATGGTGACCAGCACGTCGTTCGACAGGACAAATCCGATCGGCGACAGCGGCTCGTCGACACCACGCCCATGAGAGACCAAGGGAACGCTCAGGAACAGTGCGCCGTTTTCCTCCGAGATGCGGCTGG
>JASHRR010001317.1 GCA_030037185.1 Xanthobacteraceae bacterium
GCTGTTGTGCCCAACGGCGTATGGCGCCTTGCCGCCGTCGCAGGCTTTGCGGTGGAGCCCGTTCGAATAGAATACAATCTGACTTAGCCTGCCACGTTGCCCGCGGAGGATGCGATGGATGCCGTGACCCCGAACCCCCTCAACAAAGCTGACCTCAGATCCCGCCATGTCCGCGTGGGCGAAATGGAATGGCAGAAAACCCGGTTTCCCGGCTGCGAGGTGAAGACACTGCTGTTCGAGCCCGACAGCGGCCTCGTGACGGCGCTGATGCGCTTTGCACCTGGCGCGGTGCTCCCCGACCACGAGCACGTCAAGGTCGAGCAGACCTACGTGCTCGAAGGCAAGCTGGTGGACCGGGAAGGTCCGGACCCAGGCCTCACCGTGCCCCAGGGCGATTTTGTCTGGCGTCCGGCCGGCAGCCGCCACGCGGCATGGTGTCCGGAGGGCGGGCTCGTGCTCGCAATCTTCCAGTTGCCTAACAAGTTCTTTGAAAGCGACGGCCGCGAAACCGACATCACGGGCCGCGACTGGGCGGAGATTTGGGGGGCGATCGATCGGGCCGGGCACTAAGGCGCGATTGGCAGCCGGCTCGCATCGACCGCCCCCTCGCCACGGCGAGGCGAGGCAAGGGGGCGTGGGGAAATTTGCTGCACTGCTCTTGACCCAGGACAGGCTGAACACCGCCCCGGACGTCTCGACCGCGTCTATTTTCCGGCTTGGCTACGCGAGCGCTACCACGCCGCTCCAGAACTGGTTCTTGCCGCCGACGTCCACATCGTACTTGCGCACGAACTCAAGCTCGCCATCGGTACCGATTCGGTAAACCGAAAGGCCCGCCGAAAGCATCTTGATGCTGGCGCCGACCCGCACCGCAAGCGCGATCTGGCTCGCAGCGACCAGCATACGTCCGGTCGGGTCGAGCCCAAAGGTGCGCAGCGTAAAGCCGTGACCGTCGATATTGCGAATCAGGGTCGGCTCACCGGTCGATTGGTCGATCGAGAACGCCGCGATGCTGTTCTCGCCACCGGCAAACACTTTCTTGCCTTCGAACTCCACAGTGGCGGAGGCGCGATTGGCGAGATAGAGCGTGCGTCCGTTTGGGTGCACGTGGATCGTCCCGGCGCTTTGGCGTGCCGGCGACTTGGGGTCGGAGAGCGTCTCCTTGATGAAGCTGGGCTCACGGGACAGGCCGGTCGCCGCATCGCGGCGGTAGACATAAAGCTTGTTCTGGCTCTCGATCGACACGTAAACCCATGGCTGCGTGGGGTGGAAATCCAGATGCCGCGGGCCGAAATGCATGCCGTCGTCAGGTTGGATGGCGGCGAGTTGCGTCAGTACACCATCCTTAAAAGCAAACGTCTTGAGCGAACCGGGGTTCACCGGGTTGTCGCCGGGCGCATTGTTGCCCCGCGTGACCAGGATCACGTGTTGGTTGTCCGGCGTTGCCCGAATTTGGTGGGCATATTTGCCGGTGTCTAGTCGATTCGGCTGGTCCACGCTGGCGCCAAGCGTGCCGTCACGGTTGATGCGATGGACCGTGAGGGAGCTCGGATCGTTGTAGGCCGTCAATAGATATTCGCCGGCAATGTCAACGCTGGTGTGGATCGGACGCGACGGCAGGTTTTGCGGCTGCCCGTGCGGCGTGAGCGCGCCGGTCGCCGGATCGATTTGGAACGCATTGGCAAAGTTCTTGTCGCTCGCCACCCCGGGGCCGCCGCCGCTCGACACGACGTAGAGGTATTGCTTCGAGGGGTGCGGCCACGCGTACTGAACGTTGGCCGGCAGCTTCACGGCGCCGCGTTTGTCGAGTGTGGCATCCTCGACGTTCATGCCATAAAGCGTAAGCTCGCTGCCGACGCTCGCATAGAATACCGCTTTGCTTTTAGCGGCCTGTCCCCAGGACGGCCGGGGCCGGAGCACTGGCGCGACCGCAGCATTGGCGAGCAGCGTCGTGAGCATGCGACGGTCGATCATTGGGGCCTCCTCCCGTTTTTGGCGTTTGGCTGAATAATATCACACCGCGGCCGCCACTCCATCACCCGGACGCGGCAACTCGGGGGGCGGCCCAGACAGCCGCCCCACCCAGGCGGATGCCCACAACAGCCACGCGGGGCGACCGTCGGTGGCAGTTCGCCCCCTTGCATGGTGTGGAAGGACCGATTTGCGCTGTCGGCTTCCGCCAAACCGCAAACGATCGCGGCTGGCCAAACGAGTTTGCCGCAGCGCGAGTCCGATTGCGCCCGACAACCGATCGAAGCTAAGGAGTGACGCTTTGTCAGAAATATCTCCTCGGGGTTAGAGCGGCCGGTGGTGCTCCATTGGAGGCGGCTCACCATCCCGATGACCGAGCTGGCCATCACTCCGTTCGGCCGGGCACTCGTTCGAAGACATGCCGGCGAAGCAGTTCGATGGAGTATGCAGGTCGCAATGGCCTACGAGCCCGATATGGTGGGGGTGTTGCGTGACACCCCGAGATCCCGTGCAAGCTCCACCCGCTCCGAATGAAAGCAGCAAGCGCTGGCGAGCCGAGCGAGGAGGTGACGGCGCACCCCCGCAGGGCGGAACCGCGCGCGAATTTGCGTGGCTTCCAATTCCATCGGGGACGGAACCCGTGGCACCTCGCAGCCATTTGCTTGGAGAAAGAGCGGGCCACCAGAATGGAGGCAGCATTGGTACCAGGCAGCCTCGCCGCTTACCGAGCGCGGACCGGACAGAGGGCTCTGCATCGTTGGCCGCCGACATGATTACCGACCAGTTCGAGGCCAAGCATGCTCTCGCCGAGAGCGAGGCCAGGTTCCGAGCCACCTTCGAGAATGCGGCGGTCGGTATCGCACACGTTGACTCTGATGGCAGGTGGCTGAGGGTCAATGAGGCGATGTCGCGTATTCTCGGCTGGCCGGCCGACGAACTGGTCACGAAGTCATTCCAGGAAATCACTTACCGGGCTGATCTTGCACTGGAACTCACTCAATTGGAGCAATTAAGCACCGGGAAGGGCGACAGCTACACGGTGGACAAGCGTACTCTACGCAAGGATGGGACGATCGTCTGGATCCGCCGGACCGTAAGCTGCGTGCGCAAGAACGACGGATCAATTGATTATTTCGTTAGTGTGGTTGAGGACATTTGTGCGCAAAAACATGCCGAGGAGCAAATTCATCTTCTGATGCGCGAGGCTCGTCATCGGGTGAAGAACATCCTCGGCATCGTGCTAGCAATCGCCCATCAAACTGCGGCGCGGGAACCCCCTTGCTTTGCTGTTTTCACCGAGCGCATCAGGGCACTCGCGGCCACCCAGGACCTGCTGATCCGGAGTGAGTGGCGGGGAGCTGATGCTGACGGTTTGGTGCGCGCTCAGCTCGCGCACCTGGCGGATTTTTTCGGCTCTCGGATCGCAGTGCGCGGCCCTAAACTGCATTTGAATGCGGCTGCCGCCCAGGCTGTCGGTCTCGCACTCCATGAGCTTGCGACCAATGCGGGCAAATACGGTGCACTCTCGACGAATACCGGCCGTGTCGAGGTGAGTTGGCGAGTTGACGACAATGCCTTCGCGATGAGTTGGACCGAGAGTGGCGGACCTTCCGTGAGACCGCCGGAGCGCCAAGGCTTCGGCACGACGGTCATCGACACGATGGTAAAGCGGACCCTCGGGGGCGAAGTCGAGCTCGATTACGCTCCGTCGGGTCTGGCATGGCGATTGACTTGCCCGGCCAGCGACGCCCTTGGAGAATGCTAAAAGCGGGTACCTCAAAGCGCGCCGCGGCGCCTGCCGCACGTCCCAGCAGGGATGAGGATATCCCCCACCTGTGGAAAACGCGCGCCAGCCGGGAAGGAGGGCCTGCCTAAAGTCGCGTTGTCGGCCCTCAGGCACGGCATTCCTCCCCTTCTCATCCTGATTGTCGCTGGACACGTCGGCCACCTCCCAATGACCGGGACACGCCAACTGAGCGCCGCTTCGCCCGTGCCAAAGCGGACACGAAACGTATGGTCTGGCCGGGCATCGCGAGGAGCCATTCGGGTGAGCCGCGTTCACGAGCGCCGGCAAGAGCAGTCCTCCATCTCGCTTCATCGTCGCGCAAACCTCGTCGTCTTGGCTCGCACCCTCTTCGCGTGCTTTGCACACAAACTGCACGTTCTCTCCTATTTTTGAGCTCTGTGTTGGCTGAGCGACCGTCGCCGTCGGACGACTCGGATACGGTCGAACCGATGGCGGTGGCGTCACCAGAACCAAGCCTCAACAAGGAGCAACGCCACGCATTGGCGCTGCTCGCGAGCATTCCTCACGGCATTACAGTGGACCTGCTCGCGCTCGCCCACGGATTCGACCGGGCCATGATCGCCGGGCTCGTCGACACAGGCCTCGCAACGGCACAGCACGAGGTCGTCTCCGGCCGCGCGACCATAGAGGTGGTCCGCATCAGGATCAGCGATGCGGGCCGGCGGGCGATTGAACGCTGATCGGCCCTTCTGATAGGCTTCCGCAACGCGAGGACGCGTTCCGATCCCGACGGCGGTTGGCGCACACCGAGCGTTCGGATCTGATCCTTCGCTTGAGCGGAATTTCATTTTGCGGCACGCCTCGGTCTCGCAGCCGCATTGGCAATGCCAGTCCGATTCCAGCTCGCCGACACTCTGCCGTCCCGGCTCGCGCCATACTTCGCGGCATCGATTTGGTGCATCGCTGGTGCCACGCTCGCGGCGTATGAGCTCAGCAAGGCCCGCCGTCGAGCGCCCGCACAAACTCGTCCATCGTCCTGCTGCTTCGGCACCGATGGATGGCGACGGTCCAACGCGAGCACGTTTTTCACCCGTGGTCGAGTTCCTGGTGGGCCTCAGCTCGCCGCGCCAAATTAGACGGAGCAACGCGTTGTTAGTCGCAAGACGAGAATTTGCGAAAGCAAAAAATTGGATCCGAGAAGAAGTGATCCGAGGTCGGTGCCGCCGCCTCTACGGCTTGGGGCGTGACAGCGCCTCTTCGAGCGCGCGGCAAATGACCCCGGGAGCCGTAGGTTTTTCGAAGCGGCGGACGTTGACGTGGCGAGCCGGTATGTAATCGGCAATCAAGTACCCCGTCGCGAAGACGAACGGGACGTGGCGGTCAGCCAGAGCATCGGCAACCGGGAAAGCCGCTTTACCGCCCAAGTTAATGTCGACAATCGCTCCATCCAGCCGCGACTTTGCGATCACGTCGAGTGCATCGGCCACGGTAGCGGCTGGTCCAACGACCGTAGCTCCCTCCGCAACAAGCTCGTCTGCAAGATTCATTGCGAGGATGGGGTCGTCCTCTACGATCAGGACATGCTTTTCGGAGAGCAGCTGCGTCATTTCTGTCGCTCCCCCACCCGTCCAGGACAGTAATAAATAGCCACGGAGCCAGTTCCGCCGAACTGCGGCGCTTCAATCGGGACGCGGAAAACCACGCAGGTGCAGATCAGAGGAATCTGTGTGATGTGTCAATTTCCTTCCACAAACGGTTATTATCGCCAAACCGAGAGCCAAAAAACAACTCCGCGCCAGGCGCCGCGCCGCCGGCTTGCTTGGGGAATTCACCGACATAGCCGTCGCCGGTCTCGTGTTCCCACCGTTCCGGCGTGGTCCAACTCCGTTGAGTCTGCTTTGCGACAAGCACCTTAACGCTCGGACCATCAAACGGTTCCCCATATCAGCGAAATGATGAAACGTACTCCACTCGCGAACGTGTGAAGACGGGCGAAGAATTAGTCGCGAACGTGTGAAGGAGGACCAGGAACAGGAACTTGTCGGATCGACTTTATATGTCTGTTGGCCGACGCAGGCGCGCTATGGCCAGTCCTTTGGGGAGATCTCATGGCGATTCTATTGAAGCGAGCCGAACATTACCGTTACCTGGCGAACGAGTTTAGCCGTCTCGCAGCAAATGACTCCTCCTTCGAAAGTGGAAATTATTATCTGCAAAATGGCGAGGCATTATGGCGGGCTGGCTGAGACCGCAGCGCTGAAAAACGACCCCAGAAGCCAGTGGACCCAATTAGGCCCTCGACAGTTCCGGCCGAACGGATGGCCTTTCGCGGACACGGCGGACCGATAGGCTGAAGCACTCTGGGGTCGTCTCCCTTCAGCGCGCTGCCTGGGGTCATTCTTTCAGAATGGAATGCAAATTTCACGTGATCGTGGCGGCTTGCGCAGCAGGCGCAGAGCGCTCTCCGACTGAGGCCGGTGATTCACCAGGCAAATGATCGCGAGCCCTGATTCTTCAGCATTTCTCTGCTGTTAGCAGACGTAGTACGGGGAGGTGCCGGTGGGAGAGGTAGTAGCCATGCCGATTCGCTCATCCATATCACCTGGAGCCTTCGAACCGGAGACGATCGTTGCCATGAGTGAAGCATTCGAGGCTGCCTGCGGGTTTCACGCCACCGGTCAGCATAAGGTGGTGCGCGAAGTCATTGCCCGACGAATTGTTGTCGCGGCAAGACTTGGTGAGCGCGATCCAGTTCGCTTACGGGCAGCCGCGCTTGCCGAGCGATCGCTTGAACCGCGAACCACTCGCTTTGACCAGAAGTCCTTGAACCGATTCGGCGTAAGGGCGCCGTTTTCGTAATCGACCGGTTGCTTCTGTCACGGAGCACCGAACCATCGGCATTGACAGACGATTTTCCCCGCCTGGGAGGACCGCAAGGGACATGCGTCTCGGAATGTCGGCATCCCAAAATGGTTCGGAACTGTAGCGCGAAGGCGCCGTTGATTTAAGTCTGTCAACAGCTGCGATCGGGCAGGGGGCGCACCGTGCAAAGGAGAGACAAGTATGGGAACATTGACGCGATGCCTTTTTGCAGCTGCGCTGGTGGCGGGGTGGTATTCATCCGTTCCGAGTGCAATCGCTCAAACAGCGCAGGGCGAAGCTCCTTCTCCAGGTCCTTCCAGTCCCGCACCCAGCATCACTGAACAGAAGCTCGACGCGGCCGCAGCGGCGCTTGAGCGCGTGATAGGGCTCCAGAAGACTTACGAACAGCGGCTCGCCCAAGCGGAGCAGGCAGATAAGGAGCGCATTGTCGAAGAAGCGAACGATGCGCTTACCAAAGCGGTCGCGGATCAGGGCCTCTCGGTGGAGGAATATTCCTCCATACTCGAGATGGCGCAAAACGATCCCGAGGTTCGCGGAAAACTCCTTCAGCGCATACATCCACCGCAACATGATCAGAACTAATTAATCGGCTGCGAGTCTGTCGCGCCCGTCGACATTTATGCCACCATGGCAAGCGTGACGCGTGAACTGTGCGTGCGAATGCGCGCATCACGTCGCGCGTCACGCCAGACTGACGGGTCCCGCCGGCCCATTGGATTCGAGATCGTCGACACATGGTTTCTTGAAAACCAGAATCAGTTGCAGAGATCCCCGCCGCGGCTCAGGTTACAGGCAGGCCTCCCTCCCGATCAGACAGAGCACCATTGGCGGCAAGGATTCGATCTCGCCGGGAAGAAGAATTGAGAAGACGATTCCGATGATGGTTGCGATAAATCGCAGCCGATCACGAAAGAGGTTTCGCCACGACAGCCTAAAGATCAATGACATGACTTTTTGCCTCTCCATCGGTCCTTCGACGTGGGAGTCGCCGCAAGGCGGCGGACGCGGCCCAGCTCAGGATCAGCGTCAGACCAAATACAATCGCTCCCTTCAAAAAGGCGAACACGGGCGCATTCAACAGCGCGTATTGCAGCCAAACGACAAATACATAATGGATTAAATAAATGCCATAAGCATTGCGCGAGAGGCTATCGAGCACCCGCGAGCGGTTGCTGGCAAAATGCAAGAATACTGCAATAACAAAAAAAGAGCTGCTGGCACAAGACAGCACGAAGCCGAGATCCGCGCCGATTTGCAGGCCGAGTGGGGCCGCATCCTGGTGCTCGAAAATCAGTGCCGTTGGAGCGGCCCATAGCAAGAACGCTGCGCATGCGGCGAGGAGCCACGTAGCCCAGCGCCGCGCCAGCAGCCCGTCCGACGCGAGGAGGCCGTTTTCTATTCCATAGATACCGATGCCGAGACCGACGAAAAAATAGACCGCGTAATGGAGCGGTCGGCTGAGCTGGAGTCCGAATGGCCCGAGTTGCAACCACTGCCACGGCGTAAATGCAATCGCCAGGGGCACATAGGCGAGCGCCGAGGCCGCTAGCAGGACCGCGAAAAACCTGCTTGGATGCGCACCGAGGGATGCCGTCTTGGCGAGAAGCGTTTCCCAGCCAGGGGCACTCCTATGAACACCGACAGCGACGATGTTTAACGCCAACAGCTGCCACAAGAACCATGGTGGACCGCTCGGCCAGAACGGCAGCGCGAGGTAACTGTGCAAGAATGCCGCGACGCCAGGGTCGGTGGCCGTGACGAGATATACTGGGTAATACGTTACGGGCATCAGCAGGAACACGGCCACTGCGAATGGCAAACCGAGTCGCAGAAAACGGTGACGTATGTAACCCCAGCTGCCCTTGCGCGCGAGACTGGGCCAGACAAATAGGCCAGATAGCAAGAACATCAACGACATCAGATAGATGTCCTGAGGCGCGCAGAACAGGTCAAACCCGAACCATCGCTGGCTGTCGATGATTGGAAAGGAGCGCCATTGGTAAGGGGGGCTGTTGAAAGGCTGCGCTGAGGATGGCAGGGAATCGAGATAGGCTATGCAGGAGTGAAATGCGACCACAATGAGGATCACCGCTGCTCGCAAATTGCTGAGCGCCAGACTGGATCGCGACATCCTTGCTTGAGCTTGTTTTAGCATAAATTTGATCCGAATGCGACGATAGCCAAAACAAGAGTCGAACGGTCGATTTGCGCCAATGACAAGGCGCGGGTTGTTACCCTCGCATGGATTCGACTACCAGTACCTCAGAAAGCTTTGCAATGAAATGGACGTGAGACGGGCCTGGCATCAATTCGCGTGAGTGTGGTTCGCCCCAGTGTTAGTCGTTCGAGGGGCTAGGCACAGCGACGGTCTTGCGGGAGCGGGCTATCGGTGCGCTCTTCCTTGGCATGAGCTCAAGCTCGCGTTGGTGCGCTCATAAGTCTTTAAGTGGTCGCATTCAATACCAGCCCAAGGCTTACGACCCGCAGCAACCTCGGACGGGGCAGATCGCCTTGTGTAACCCGTCCCCACGCCTGAAGGCGGCGGCTTTTGCCCAGCCTCCAGGTGTCGGGCATCGCTCTCGCCTTGTAGGTTACAAGAGCGGCCCCCGATGCGATATTCCGGGCACCGACAAAGTCAGGAGAACGTCGCTTGGGTCTTTCGATTGTCTTTATGGATCGATCCGCACTCGGGACATGTCCGACTCGTGTTGCGCGGATCAACGGCGACAACCTGGATGCCTTTGAGCGTCGCCTTGTGCGTCAAGAACTTCACCCTTGCGGTAGTCAAGCAAGGCGCGTCGACGCTCGCCGCAAACAAACCGAATCTTCTGGCGGCCGGCAAGCGTCCAGATGCTCACCCTGTCGTTGGCGACGAACCGGAAGATGCGATCGTCGTACGGCTGCGCCGCGTGTTTGCGCAATTTGACGACGCCTTCCGTGTTGTTGGCTTTCTGCGTTGCCTAGGTGTCGATGCAACGAATGTCGGCCTGGGCGGTCAGAGCGAAGTCCCAGCGCGTGTCGACATACAGCAAGTTTTGCAGATCGTATTTGCGGGAGCGCCGGCCTCGTAGCCGCGCTGCGAGATCACGTTACAGGCGCGCTGCGCTCAAGCGTATCGAGGAGCAACTTCGATTGCTCCTTCGCGGTCGGCGTCAGTTGGAGACGCACCACCCGCTTCATGCTTTCATAGAGGAGTTCTTGCCTTGTTTCAACGCTTGCTCCGCGTTTCCATGCCTAAAGGCAGGGGCTTCTGCGCGGAGGTTTCGGTGAATATCGTGGCGTAATCTGCGGCGACAGCGTGACAGTCCTCCGCTGGGCGATGTCTCGATGTGAACACGCATGCCAGATGCCGCATCGCCGATACCCCACTCTGCCGTGCTGCTTGCTCCCGTAGTACCGGTTCGTTCTCTGGCCCAAACGCTGCCAGTCCGCTATTTCATTCGCGGTAGGTTTCGGAGGATTACCGAACGGTGCTGCGGCGGAAATGCGAACCCAGGATGGGGCGCTTCACGGAAACGACCGATACCCTGCGCGACCGCGCTGTAATAGACGCACAGGGCCGATTACCAAACGTCTCGTAGGTCGCGCTGGCGATGCTCACTTGCTGATCATGACGTCGGAGGCCTTAATCACGGCAGCAGCGCTGTCCCCGACCTTCAGGCCAAGTTCATCTACTGCCTCGTTGGTGATGGATGACGTCAACGTCATGCCATGACCGAGATCAATTCGCACATGCGCTGTCGTGGTACCTTTGTGAACCTCGACGACGTTACCTTTGAGTTGGTTGCGCGCACTAAGCTTCATTATTTTCTCCTTCAAATCGCTGCCGATATTCGGGGTGCGACGCTGTTCCAGCTCCTTTGCTATTGGTTCCAACGCTTCCTCAACACAACCGTTCCATCGGTTCAGGCGGCTGCGCACCAGTCTGCGCCATGCCTTATGTGTTTGCCTGCGCTACTTCAATTTGCGGTTGCCATGTGGCGACCTTTCCGCAGTGGCGCGCTCGCTTCGAAATGTCGTATCGGCGGGCGTAGCTCTTTGGTCGGGCTGTCACGGCTGAACCAGGTGGTCATGGCGCAGCAGCGCTTGTCGCGGCAGCCGAGCGCGTCATCAATCCCTATCATCGAATCGCAGGCTGGATAGGGCGGACAACGCAGTCCGCGCACGTGGAGCGCTGGCTCGACGCGAACGAGCGCGAGCATGGCCAGAAGGCGCCGATCCATTTTTTTTGCAGGGCGATCGGGATGGGGGCCTTGCGGCCTTGCGCAGATGGGGCGACCTTTCTCATCGCGATCCAGATTTGTAAGGCTGCGGCGCGACCCGGCAAAGGTCAGAAACGATTTGCAAGCTGGGTCTTAGCTCGCTGGTGTTAGCGGCTACGTGAATCCGCGCGTAAACGGCGGAAGCTGGAGGGCGACGGCGTAACCAACGACCACCATGGTCTCAGGGCTGGCGCTGCTCGTAAAGCCCGCGCCTTCGGCGCCCCTGCGGGCTTCGGGGCTTGACGAGCAGCGCCATCCATGAGTTTTGGCTGCCGTTGATTGAATGCCGCTTGATGCCACGAGTCTCCCGGGTAAGGTATCGCACAAGCCCGGACGTTTCCGCTTTCCCGTTCCCCTCGACCCTAATAGAGAACGGGAAAGGAAACGCGACCCGAAGCAAATATTATGCCGAGTTTTTGCGCTGCGCCAGATTTGCGCGGATTCCGG
>JASHRR010001318.1 GCA_030037185.1 Xanthobacteraceae bacterium
CTTCTGATCCCGCTCTATTGGGGCGCGACCGCTGTGTTGATGCGCCCTGCGCCGCTTCCCGAGCTGGTGCTGCGCACGATGGCGGCCGCCAACGTGACCAAGCTCATCACCGTGCCGACAGTGCTAAAGAATATTCTCGAGCACCTCCGGCAATCTGGCACCAGGCCGAATTTTCCGGCGCTCGATTTCGTCGCCAGCGCCTCGGAGAAAATTCCGCCGGAAATCTTTGCTCGCTTTCACGAGCAGTTTGGCGTCGAGCTGTTCGACTCGATCGGCAGCTCGGAGATCACCTACGAGTGGATCGCCAACCGCCAGAAGGAATTCAAGCGCGGCAGCCTCGGCAAGCCGGTGTTCGGCTATGAGGTCCGCCTCATGTCGGCCGACCATCGCGACGTGACAGAGCCTAACGTGCCCGGCGAAGCCTGGATCAAAAGCAAGACCGCGTGCTTCTTCTATTGGCGCAAATACGACAAATCGCGTGAGACGTTCATCGGCGAATGGACACGGACCGGCGACAATCTCCATTTCGACGAGGAGGGCTTCTTCTGGTTCTCGGGCCGCAACGACGACATGTTCAAGGTCAAGGGCCTGTGGGTCACGCCGATCGAGATCGAGGCGGCGCTCACCGCCCACCCCGCCGTACACGAGGCTGCGGTGGTGTCGTTCACGGATCGGGATGGATTCACAAAGCCCAAGGCCTATTTGGTGCTGCGACAGGGCTACGCGCAAAGCGACGCGCTGACGGTCGAGCTTTGCGAGGCGGTGCGTCCGCTCGGCGGCTACAAGGTGCCGGAGCGATATGAATTCATCGCGGAATTGCCGCGCACCACGCTGATGAAGATCGACCGGCGGGCCTTGCGCCAGCGGGGATGATGGATCGACGGTGTGTCGGTAATCTTTTAATAACGGCGAGCGCCGGCCAGAGCCCGGTACCGATAAGTTTGATCGCCTCCCCGCTGTGGGTCGCGGGATGCAGGTCGTCGTTGTGGCTGCGGCCGAGAAAGACCTCCGATGCCCAGGACAATTCGGATGACGCCAATAACTGACGTTTGCGGCTCGCCTCTCTCCTCGACAGCCACCTTGTGGAACGCCGGGAATTCATCGTCCCTACAGGTCGTGGCTCATGGCAGTTTGGCTTGCCATGAGCGCCGGACGCCTAGAGCAAGGCCTGGCGGATCGCGTCCTCCCTCGCCGGCAGATGAGCTATGATCGGCGCATGCCTGCAACGCCAAAACTTGGCGCGCGGTCGAGTTGCAAGTTCGGCGAAATCGTCCGATATCAGCCGCCGGTACGGAGCCGCAGCAATGGCGAAGGCGCAAAACGGAAGGAACGCGTTAGATGATTGAGGTGCATTACTGGACGACGCCCAACGGTCATAAGGTGACGATTTTTCTCGAAGAGGCCGGATTGCCGTATAATATTTTCCCCGTGAACATCGGCAAGGGAGAACAATTCCAGCGCGCGTTCCTGGAGGTATCTCCCAATAACCGGATCCCCGCCATCGTCGATCACGATCCGGCAGGCGGCGGCGCGGCGATCTCGGTGTTCGAATCGGGCGCTATCCTGCTCTATCTCGCAGAGAAGACCGGGCGGTTCATCGCAAAGGATCTTCGGGGCCGGGTGCAAACGCTTGAATGGCTGTTCTGGCAGATGGGCAATCTCGGCCCGATGTCCGGGCAGAACAATCATTTCAGCCATTACGCGGTCGACAAGCTGCCCTACGCGATCGAGCGCTATCGCAACGAAGTGAACCGGCTCTACGGCGTGCTCGACCGCCGCCTCGCGGACCGGCCTTACCTCGCCGGCGACTATTCCATCGCTGACATGGCGAGCTATCCATGGGTCCTGCCGCACGAGCGGCAGGGCCAAAACATTGCGGATTTTCCCAATGTCAAGCGCTGGCTCGACGCCATCGCGGCGCGGCCTGCGGTGGTGCGCGCCTATGCGCTCGTCAACGACATCAACCCGAATCAGGGCGGCATCCGCACCGCGGAGGAACGCGCGATCCTGTTCGGCCAGACCGCAGTGTCGGTACGGGCGGCGGTTCGCTGATCGGTCTTGGAGCGCGGGGCGTCCCGCCCCCGCCTGCCGGTCCGCGGTGGCGGTTGCGAGATCCCGGGGCGGCGGGGCGGCTAGGCGATTCCGAAGAGCCGGTGAGGCCGGGCGGGCTGCCGCAACACCAAGACCACGACGATCGCCAGGTTGAGCAGATTGGCGCCGATAGCGGCCACGAAGGCCGGCGCATAATATCCGAACCAGTCGTACAGGAATCCGCCCATCCAGGCGCCGGCCGCCATACCGGAGCCGCTGAACATCAGCAGCGTGGGTACCCGCCAACTTGCGTCGCGGACGGGAAACAGCGCGCGCAACGCGAGCACATAAGCCGGCACCAGGCCGCTGAAGCCAAGCCCGAAGAACACCGCGACCGTAAACAGTCCGATCTCGTCCTGGGTCATGGTGAAAGCGGTGAGCGCCGCCAACTGGCAAGCCGAACACACAGCGAGCGTCATCAGTCCGCCGGCTCGATCCGAGAAGGCACCCCAAAGCTGGCGACTTAGAAACCCAGTGCCGAGAATGACCGACAGCATGGCAGCGCCATGGGACGGCGCAATGCCAAGGTCAGAGCACAACGCCACCAGGTGTCCTTGCGGTAGGGCCATCGGCATGCAGCACAGGAACGAAGCAGCGCACAACAACCCGTAGACGAGCCCCGGCGGCCAGCCGAGAATGTTGCCGGGTTCGGGGTCGGCGAACTCACCGCTGTGACGGCGCGGAGTCTTGGGCGGGGCGCGCAGAAAAATTGCCGCCAGCGGGATGATCGCTGCTATCTCGACCAGCCCGTAGATCCACATGGTCTGCCGCCAGCCTACCGCGGCAACGACGCGCTCGAAGATCGGCGGCCACACGGCGCCTGCGATATAAGCGCCGCTGGAGATCAGCGCCAATGCCGACCCGCGGTGACGGTCGAACCACTTGCTCACGTAGACGTAGAGCGGCGCATTAATGCCACCATTGCCGGTGAGACCGATGAAGAGGCCGTGGCCGATCAGGAGATTCAGTGGTCCTCCGACCGAAGAGATCATCAGGCCGAGGCACACCATCGCGGCGCCAAACATCACGGTCCAACGCACGCCGATGCGCTCTGCGATGCGTCCCATCACGATGCCGCCGATGCCGATGCCCACCCAGCCGAGAGCGCCCGCCAGTGCGGGCGTCTCGCGCGCGCCGCCGAACTCGGTCGCAATCGCTTTGAGCGCAACCGCCGCGACCCATGGCGCGCCGAATGAGAATGCCAGCGTGACAAGCGCCACCGTGGCAACCACCCAGGATGTTCGCGTCTCGAGGGTGGCGGCGGGGGAATGCATCACGGCGGCTCCGGCCGATATTGGGCGGGCGCAGATGGGCGCGGCGCCGACCCCGGGGAGCAACTATAAGGCCGGTGCTCACGCCGTCAAAATGCGCTGGGTGTGGGGCTGGGCCTCAGTTTTGAAATTGAGACTTCCGCAACGCTCGTTGCATTTGACGCCTCCACCATGTGCGCGCGATAGGCATCCGTTGTGTCGGCGGCGGAGGTTGCGTTAAGCTTTTTTCAGCGCTAGCAGTCGAGGAAGCGATGACGATCGGGCGGGTCAGTGCGGCATTCGGCTTGCGGACGCATGTCTACCGTGCAGTCGTTTTCGCCATCAGCGTGGTTGGCGTAACTGCGCTCGCACAAGGCGTGGCCGCCGCCCAGGCCTATCCGGTGCGTCCGATCACCGTCATCGTGCCATTCGCGGCCGGCGGGCCGACGGACGTATTGGCGCGCGTGCTCGGCGAGCACATCCGTGCCAGCCTCGGTCAGCCGGTGCTGATCGAGAACGTCACCGGCGCCGGCGGATCGATCGGGGTCGGCCGCGTCGCGGCTGCAGCGCCCGACGGCTATACCGTCAGCGCTGGTCACTTCGGCACCCACGTCGCCAACGGAGCGATCTATCCCCTGAAATACGATCTTGAGCGCGACCTCGATCCGGTGGCACGGCTTCCCAGCAATCCGATGCTGGTGGTGACGCGCAGAGACTTCCCGGCCGCCGATCTCAAGGAACTCGTCGCCTGGCTCAAGGCCCATCCCGGCAAGGCCACGGCCGGCACCGCAGGTGCCGGCTCGGGCGCGCATATCGCCGGTGCTTTTCTGGCCGATCTCATCGGCGCCCCGCTTCAGTTTGTACCTTATCGCGGCACTGCTCCGGCGATGCAGGACCTGGTAGCTGGACAGATCGACCTCATTGTCGACCAGGCCGCCAATGCGCTGCCGCAGGTGCGTCAGAAAAGCGTCAGGGCGCTGGCCGTGACGGCCGCGGCGCGGCTTGCCGTTGCGCCGCAGATTCCGACCGCCGCAGAGGCTGGCCTGCCGGGATTAGAGATGGAGCTGTGGAACGGCATGTGGGTGCCCCACGGAACGCCCGCGGGGATTATCGACAAGCTCAACGGCGCCGTCGTAAACGCGCTGGCCGATCCGGCCGTACGCGAGAAGCTCGCGACCCTGGGACTCGAGGGCCCGCCGGCCGACCAGCGCACCCCGCAGGCACTGCGCGCCTTTCAAAAGAAAGAAATCGAAAAATGGTGGCCGATCATCAAGGCGGCGCACATCACCGCGGAATAAGCGGATGAGCGAGCTGCCGACATCGCAATTCCGTTTCATCGGCAGCCCGCTCCCGCGCAAGGAAGATGCCCGGCTCGTCACTGGCGCCGGCCGGTTCAGCGACGATTTCTGCGCGCCGGGTCAATGCTGGCTGGCGGTGGTGCGTTCGCCACATCCGCATGCGCGCATCCGCAGCGTCGATTTTTCGAAAGCGCGCACCATGCCGGGCGTGCTCGGGACTTACAGCGGCGCCGATTGCCTCGCCGACAAGCTAAAGCCCGTTCCGCACGATCCGCTGCCGAAGACCAAATACGATATGAAACTCCACGGCCGCGGCGGCGGCGCAGTGTTCACCGGGCCGCACATGCTGCTGCCGGCCGACAAGGCGCGCCACGTCGGCGAGGCCGTTGCGGCGATCGTCGCACAAACGCAGGCGCAGGCGATCGACGCTGCCGAAGCTGTGGTGGTGGACTACGAAGAGTTGCCGTTCGTGCTGCATTCGCAAGACGCGATGAAGGAGGGCGCGCCGCTCGCATGGGACGAGGTGCCGCAAAATATTCTGGTCGATACCTGGTTCGGCGACAAAGCCGCAACCGATGCGGCCTTCGCGGCGGCTGACCACGTGGTGGCGAGGGAATTTCACATCGGTCGCGTCACCGGCGTTCCGCTCGAGCCGCGTGCTGCGCTCGCCGAGTTCGATGCAGCGTCCGGACGCCATACGCTGCATGCCGGCAGCGGCGGCGCCGTGCGCCAGCGCAACGAGCTTGCTGCGGTTCTCGGGCTCGCGCCGGACCGGCTGCGCGTGCTTTCCTACGACGTCGGCGGCAATTTCGGCACCCGCAATCGCGTCTTCGTGGAATTCGGTCTTGTGCTGTGGGCCGCCGGCAAGCTGCGCCGCCCGGTGAAATATACGGCGACACGCTCAGAATGTTTTCTCAGCGATTATCAGGGCCGCGACCTCGTCACAAAGGTTGAGCTCGCACTCGCCCGGGACGGAAAATTCTTAGGCCTGCGCGCCACCAACATCAGCAATGTCGGCGCCCGCTGCGTCTCGCTGTCGCCGCTGTCCAAAGGTGCCGGGCTGATCACCGGGTCCTACGATATTCCTGCTGCAAGCCTGCGCGCCGTTGCGGTCTTTACCAACACCATGCCGACCCAGGCCTATCGCAGCTCAGGCCGGCCCGAGGTCACTTTCGCGATCGAGCGGCTGATCGATACGGCTGCGAGCGAGCTCGGGTTCGACCGGGTCGCCCTCCGCCGCAAGAACCTGGTGCGGCCGAGCCAGATGCCCTACCGCAACGCGGTCGGCATGGTCTACGACAGCGGTCGCTATGAAGAGAACATGAACACGGCGATGCAAATTGCCGATTGGACGGGCTTTCCGGCGCGGCGACGGGATGCGAAGCGGCGCGGCAAGCTAGCCGGGCTCGGTCTCGCCAACTATGTGGAATCCTCGATCGGCGCCCCCAGAGAGCAGGCGCAGATCAAGGTCCACCCTGAACGTCGCGTCGACGTGGTCATTGGAACCCAGCCGAGCGGCCAGGGACACGAGACGAGCTTTGCGCAGGTGGTGTCGGACCTGCTCGGCGTGCCGCCGCAGACCGTCCACATCATCCTCGGCGATACCGATGTGGTGAGGGTCGGGGGCGGCTCCCATTCGGGCCGTTCGATGCGCCACGCGGCCACCGTATTTTGCAAAGCCGGGGCCGAGCTGATCGAAAAAGGAAGGCGCATAGCGGCCGCCATACTCGGCGCGCCGGCGCAGCGCATTGCGTTCGTGGACGGGCGCTTCGTGTCGCGGGACACCAACCGCAACTTCGATCTGTTCGAGTTGGCAGCCGAGGCGGCCCGCATCAGCCTCGCGGGCGATCTTGCGGACGGGCTCACGGTCGTCACCGACAACGAGATGCACGACCCGGTGTTTCCCAACGGCTGCGCGATCTGCGAGGTCGAGGTCGACCCGGACACCGGCGAAGTGGCTATGACCCGCTATGCCTGCGTCGACGACGTCGGCCGGTGCATCAATCCGCTCATCGTCGACGGCCAAACCCACGGCGCCATCGTCCAGGGCGTCGGCCAGGCGATGTGGGAGCACGTCCATCTCGATCCAGTTTCCGGCCAGCCTCTGTCTGGCTCGCTGATGGATTACGGCATGCCGCGTGCCGATCTGCTGCCGTCGTTCACCACCCGCATTGCCGAGGTGCTGTCGCCAACCAATCCGCTCGGCATAAAGGCGGGCGGCGAGGGCGGCACCACCGCGGCGCCGGCCGTCATCATCGGCGCTATCGTCGATGCACTGCGCGATTTCGGCGTGCGCGACGTAAAGATGCCGGCGACGCCCTACCGGATCTGGAAGCTCATCCGCGAGGCCAAAGGCCGGGGTTGAATCCTTGCTGGTCGGTGGCGCCGGGATGGTCGTTCGAGTACCGATCCCAGCCGCACTCGGAGGGTCGGCGGCACGGATAGGCCGGGTAGCGAGAGCGTGCCGGCGAGGATTTCCGACGGGCTTCTGCGCGCCCGTAACAGCTACCGCCG
>JASHRR010001319.1 GCA_030037185.1 Xanthobacteraceae bacterium
CGTTCGATGTAATCGTCCCGCCATCGAATTCAGCCACCACGGCTCGACGTCCGACGGCTCCAAACTCAAAGCGAATCGGCGTACACTCTGTCTGCATCGGGGTTCCCCGCGAATTGATGGAAAGCTGTTCCGGCACAACAACTTTCGCTGATTCGCGCCCCCGATGCGCTCAAATGTTTGAGAATTCCGGGCTAGGCATAGCCGCGCCGCGTGAAAAGACCGCGTCGACGCAATGAGAATCTGAGACTTAAACGCAGAGTTAACTCCAATGCGCAAGATAATCCAGACAGCTCGAATGCGAATCGATGTCTCCACCTTGGGCCGACAAGCATCGGTGGCTTTTGCCTTCGTGTCCGCTGCGGTGGCCGTGGCGCTGCGGGTCAAGCTCTGGTCACGGTTTTTGTTGTCGATGACGCGGTTATTAGACTCCGTTGCGGCATTGCGGATCCGTCATCGACGACCTCCCAGCACCAGGGGTGCGCCCCTATTTTCGGGCCGACGGGAGGAGTTTTCGATCGATGAACGACTGGAGGGCGGTGAGAAACGCGTCCCGGGTGTCGACTGCAGCATTGAAGCCGGCCTTGCGAAGCTTAATGGTGCTTACAAAGGCCACGGGGCCCGCAGGGGCTCCGTACGCAAACGCAAAGTCGGCATGCTGATCGCCTTGTCCGACAAAGGAGCGCAGGTCACCGCTCGCACTCGCAAGGCCGTACTTTGCGACGACCTTCTCCCAGACGTCAGCGTTATCGCGAATATACGCCGCAAGACTGGTGGGCTCATCGGCCCCGAGGTCTGCGCCTAGGGTCTGCGCCATCGCTGGCCACACACTCCGCCACTCGAAGACGTCGCCGTTGGTGATGTTGAAGATCTCGTTCGCAGCCTGCGGAGCTTGTGCCGCCCACACCATTACCCGGCCAACCAAATCAGCGTCCGCTGCTTCCCAGACGAACGACGGGCCGCCAGGAAAACCGAACGCCTCGCCCTTCTCGCGGCGGATAGCAGCATACACGCCGATCGCGGGGAGGACATTCAGGGCGCCGGGTGTCTTCCCTGTGACGAGCTGGGGACGAAGCACGGTGTAATTGAACCCGTGCTTCGCACCCCCGTCGTGAACATAATCCTGCTGATCGAAGAAAAAGTTCGCGTGGTTGTCGCGCGGGTCGCTTTCACGAGCTGGGATAGCAATAGGGTGAAGGTGGACACCATACGCCTTCGTTCCCTGCAGGATGGACACATGCTTGACCACGGACTTCCCTGAAACGAGGGGTTCGATCACGTTATGTAGCATCGCATTGTTGGCCTCGATCTGGGCTGCGCTCGACCAGCCGCTGACCAGATCATCGGCATTCTCGTAAATCGCCGCATACACGACGTGGGTAACGTCGGCGAGCAGAGACAGCGCTTGACGGGCGGCTTTCTCATCACGCAAGTCCACCGAGATGAACCGAAAGTCTCGCCTACTCGGCAGTTCCGGTTTGCGCCTCGAAATACCGATAACATCCCAGCCTGCATCGAGAAATGACTCAACAGCGGCAACGCCGACGAGGCCGCTTGCTCCCGCCACCAGAACCTTATTCTTCATGTCTTGCCCTTCCTGGCTCTCCCGCTCTACAAATGCTCAGGGAAAAAACTCGATCGCTTGGCCGTGTAGGTGCGGAAATCGCACCCGGGTGCCCAGACATTTGCCGCTACGGATGTCGAACGAGACAACCTCGTCTCGGGCAACGCAGTAGAGATGGCCATCAGGCCCAAAGCGCAGACCGCGGGGCCTGCGAAAATCGGCCAAGTCGGCGGCCGAGAAAATGCGAACGAGACGTCCGCTTCGGGCATCGTATTCCCGCACCGATGTCACCGCATCGAGTGCGCCGAACGGTTGTTCGCTCGACACAACGATGTTGCCGTTGGGCGCGATCGTCAGATCAAGAGGGCTGAGTTCCGGATCGCTGACTAGCCAGACCGGCAGCGTGCGGTCACCGGGATCAAACGCGACGATAGCGTTGTCGCCTATGCCATTGGGACCGATCCCGGAAGCGAGAAAAAATATGCCATCGTGACCGAACGCAAATCCCCGGGGAAACGGTACGATGGCCGCTGGGAGGAAAAGCTCGCCTACAGCGTCAAGTTGTGACCGGAAGACCATGACAGTGCTCTTGCTGCGCGAGCCGACGTAGTAACGACCGTCCGGGCCGAAAATCCCGCCGCCAGGGTTCAATGCTTCTATCTGGCCAGTGTCGCGCACCACCGTCCCATCGGAAGCGAGCGCCAGCACTCGATCGCTGCCGCTGTTGAGGAAGAGAAATCCTTCACTCCGACTGACGGCAAGACCGCGCGGATCGACGACGCGGCTGTCATCGCTGAACCTGCCGAGAAAACCTCCCTCACTGTCAAAGGCCAGGAGCGCGCCGAGTCCGTCGCCATTTGCCCCGGCTGCGCTGGTTACGAGGAGAGGCATCGTCTCGACGTCTTGTTCACTTATGCCGCGCCACGTCGGCTGCGCTAATACCCTCCAATGCCAGGCCGAAAGCGACGCCTTCGTCAATGATGCGCCGCAGTTTCTGGGTCAGCGCGATGCGTGTGTACTTCGTGGTGAGCGGCGGCAGCTTGGCAAGCCCTTCGGCAATCTCGCGGGCACGGAGAAGCAACTTGTCGGCAGGCACAATTTCGTTAACCGCGCCCCATTCCTTAGCCGTCTGAGCATCGAGCTCCTGACGGGTGAGAATGAAGTACCGGCCCCGTACCGTGCCAATCACTTCCTGCCAGAGAAGATGCACGCCATCACCGGGTACGATGCCAAATTCGAAGTGCGGCTTATCCTGAAAAACCGTCGAAGGAGTGGCCAGCACGATGTCGGCCAACAGGACATATTCGGAGTGCAGCCGCGCCGGGCCGTTAACCGCGGCAATCAGCGGCACTTCGATATCGAGGATGTTCATGAGGACCTTTCGGCCCTCTCGATAAATCTTGTC
>JASHRR010001320.1 GCA_030037185.1 Xanthobacteraceae bacterium
GTCCCACCTACCGTGAAGCATTGTCCCTTTCTCGTCTCCTCTAGTGGCTACACTCCAGTGCGATTCATGATCGCGGGTCACAATTCGCAGCGGTCGATCCAGCTTCTTGGCGGCTAAAAGCTTGGATACGAGCCATCGCCATAGCCTGCCGCCCCATTTCCACAGCGCGATGATGATGCCGGACGCGATACCCGAAAGGGTCTTCCAATCGGTCGCAAGTTCTGTGACCTGCTTCCAGCTATCGGGATTGGACCAATCGAATAAAGTCGGCACCCTCGTCCTCCATTATGGCCATAAACAGAGCGAGAACACCCCGCACGCTTTACGCACACATGTTGGGGGATTTTCACGGTCTGTTCACGGTGTTTGGCTATGTTTGATCCTGGACACTATTTCTGCAATCAATTGATATCGCTTGATTTTCATGGTGGGCGCGACAGGGATTGAACCTGTGACCCCTCCCGTGTGAAAAGAGCGCTCTTGCCCGTACCTACCCAGAGCCGTCCAGACTTACCCGCAGAAACCATTGATAAGTGGCCATATCTGCCCGGATAGGGTACGAATTGGCCATATGACTTGGTGAGTGCAGGGTGAGTGCAGATTTTGGGCTGCATCCCTGGCGGGAGGAGGAAGCCATGGCGGGCAAGCGTGTGGTGCTGACGAAGAGCATGATCGAGGAGACTGTGTGCCCGCCGGGGAAGGGCCAACTCATCCTACGGGATGCCGTCGTTCCAGGCCTCGTGGTGCGCGTCCTGCCGGGTGGGGTGCGCAGCTTCTATTTCATCTACCGGCCGCTCGGGCTCGGTCGCAAAGCCTATCCGCGTTGGCTGAAGTTCGGAGTGTTTCCGGCGCTCTCGCTTGCCGATGCCCGGGCAGCGGGGCGCATTAACGCAGGGCTTGTCGCCAAGGAGAAAGATCCGGCCAAGCAGCGCGCCGAGGAGCGGCGGCGCGACCGCAGCACGCTGAGCAAGCTCCTGGGCGAGGACGAAGCCTATGAACTGCACCTGAAGGAGCGCGGCCTGGTCAACGTCAAGACGGCGCTGAGTTCGCTGCGGCGCGGCTTGAAAGACCACCTGACGGCCGACGTTGCCGCTCTCACGCGCAACGACATTGTCACCGCCATCAACGCACTGACCAAGGCGGGCAAGCGCGGCGCGGCCGGCGACCTGCGCAAGTATGCGCGTTCGTTCTGCGAATGGACCGTCGCGGAGGGGTTGGCGCCGTTCAACGTGATGGCGGGCTTCCGTGCGGCGGGGCGGACCCGGCAACAGCGCCTACAGGCTGCCGAGCCGAAGGGCCGAGCGCTGAGCGACACTGAAATGGTCAAGGTATGGCACGCCGCGCAGACGATGCAGGACCGCAGCGACCACGGCGATAAAGTCTCGGGAGCGTTCGGCGGGCTCGTCCAACTGGCGCTGCTGACCGGAATGCGGCGCGGCGAACTCAGCCAGTTGCAGCGCGACCGCCACGTTCTGACCGGCGATCGCGCCACGGAGGATCGCGGCATCGAGGGCGAGCGCCTGCACCTGCCGAGGACCATCACCAAGACCGCGCAAAGCCACGATGTTCCGCTGACGCAGATGATGCGCGAAGTAATTGCGGCACAGGTGCAGCGCACGAGCCCGCTGCTGTTTCCGTCGCGCATCACCGGAGGGCGGCTGAAGGGATGGACCAAGCTGGTTGCGCAGCTTCAGGCCGCGAGCGGCGTCGAAGTCGGGATGCATGACTTGCGGAGAACCTGCAGAACCTTGATGGACCGCTGCGGCATTCCCGAAGACATCGCCGAACTTGCGATCGGTCATCAGCGCGAAGATCTGGTTGCCCGTTACAACAAAAATATGGCGTGGCCCGAGCGCGTCGCGGCGTTCGAAAAGGTCTCCGCTCATATCAGCGCACTGCTGGCCAAGGCAGACGACGATCGCGGGAACGTCGTTCCCCTGCATGGTGCAGGAACCGCGTGATTGCATTTTCGGACATGTTACGGTAAGTTCCGGCACCGTCCGACCACGTCGGACCGGTGCGTAAAGACCAAGCTGCGCCATAAGCAGACAGCGACCTTGATCGCGCTTTTACGCCTCCTGCAAGAGCAAGACCGATAATTGGAGGTTTAATTGTCCAGCTTAGATCTCGACGTCCCGCGTGCACGCACACGCGGCCCCGCACGTAAGGACCTTCAGACTGAGATTGAAACAGAGAAGCCACGCCAACGGCCCCGCGGCGTCCCGCCTCATCCTGACTTCGACATCGACGAGTTGCCGGGCAGCACGCGGTTGACCGAAACCGAGACCGCGGGGGTGGTGCGGCGCTCTAACGCGTGCTTGGAAAGTTGGCGCAAGAACCCCGATCATCCGCTGAAATGGCGGAATGTCGGGGGCCGCATCCTGTACCGGCTCTCTCACATCCGCGAATTTCTCGGCGATGATGAGAGGGGGCGCAATGACGCTCGGCAGCTTAGGACTGCATCGGATGATCGTTCACCAGCCGCCGTCAGCGACGCCCGGCGACAACGACAACCGGCGCCGCGGATGAGAGCGCCGCGTAAGCCTGCAGCACGAACTTGATTTCCGCGCCGCGACAGTAATCTCCCGCAGCCACGCAAAATAGGCCCACCAAGGGCGGAGTGCGCTATGGATCCGATTTTCCCCGAAGCTTCAACGTTACTCACATCCACCAAAACCGAATAGCAAAGCCGCCCACCGGAGCGACCGGGAGCGGCTTCGCCGTGCTTCATGCGCCTGCGTGCAGTGCAGGCTATCTCATCACCAGCGCACGATTATCACGGCGCAACCGAACCGGTCCAGCCTCGCGGGCGGAAACTCTTCAAGGGAGTTTCCCCAATGATTGCCGTTCAACAGAAGCATCTACTTCGCGCCGCGCTCGACTATGCCCGGCAGGGCGTGCCCGTCTTCCCGAGCGATCACCGCAAGCGGCCGATCACGCGGCGCGGCTTCAAAGACGCCAGCACCGACCCCGCTGAAATCACCCGAATGTTCTCGAAGCCCGGTGCCGCTCTCATCGGCATTCCGACGGGTCGCATCACCGGTATCGTCGGCATCGACGTCGACCCCAAGCACGGCGGCGACGTCTGGCTACGCGACAATCAGCAGGCCTGCCAAGAACGACGGCCCATGGCACGCCATCGGGCGGGCTGCACCTGCTGTTTCAGGATCCCGAGGAGGCGCGCCTGCGCTGTAGTCAGAACCTCGTCGGCAAGGGCGTCGACGTGCGCGCCAACGGTGGATCCGTGATCGTTCCGCCCGGGCTTGGGTACAGCGTCACAGACCCCGAGCCGCCCGCTCGGATGCCTGACTGGCTGGTCACGGCATGCCTGCGTCCCGAACCGCCAGCGTCGCCGCCGGTTCCGCGCCGCCCACCGATCGAGGGCGACGGCAACCGCTACGGACTGCGCGCGCTCGAAGAGGAATGCCGCACCATCGCCGCCGCGTCCTTTGGCGTGCAGGAGGCTACCTTGAACTCGGCCGCCTTCAAGATCGGGCGCTTGGTCGCCGCCGGCGAGCTGGCCGCTGCCTTTGCGCTTGCCGAGCTGATCGCTGCCGGCCGCGCGATGCCCTCGCAGCAAGGCCGCGATCCTTGGCTGCCGGTCGATATCGAAAGGAAGGTGAGGCGGTCTTTCGCCGATGGCATGCGCCAGCCGCGCCATGTGGTTCACCGCTCTGATGCAGGGAGGCGGGCATGAGCAACGCGAAAGGCTTCACCGACCTGCTTGCGAAAGCCGAAGCTCTCGGCAAGAACGACGCCGAGGCGCTCCGGAAACTGATAGACGCGGTGGTCAACGCGGCGTTGCCGGATCTGGAACGCGATGCGGTTCTCAAGAAGGCGGCAAAGGCCAGCGGCTTCCGCCTCGAGGAGTTGCGCAAGAACGCACGGGAGAAGGCGGCCCAGCGGGCGAAGGAGACCAAGTCGTCGCCGAAGACGCTCGAGAAAGAGCGCGCCGCCCGCGATCGGGAACGCCGGACGCTCTTCGATAACTGCTGCGATATAGCCAAGAGCCCGACCCTGCTTGCGGACATGGAGAAAATCGCCCACAGGCTCGGCGTCATCGGGGAGGGCGCGGCCATTCGCGCGACATATCTCACCTTCACAAGCAGGTTGCTGAAGACGACCGCAATCTGTCTCGTGCGCCGTGGCGCCCCATCTTCCGGCAAGAACTTCGTTCCAAACATCGGATTGAAGCTCTTCCCGCCGGAGAGCGTTTTCGTGTTCTCGTCCTCGTCACCTTTGGCCCTGGTCTACGAGGGCGAGGCCGACGACGTCGACGCCCTCAAGCATATGTTCATGTATGTCCCTGAAGCCGTCTTCCTCGCCCGCAGGGCGAACGGGGACGAGCCTCCTGCGGCCGCCATGATCCGAAGCCTGATCAGCGAGGGTCGAATTGATCACCGCGTTGTCGTTCCGCAGCCGCAAGGGCCTCATAAAACGATCCACATACGCCGCGATGGTCCGATCGCGATGTGCATCACGTCGGCGCGCGACAACATCGAAGCCGAGATGATGACGCGGCTCATGTCGTCGGACGCCGACGAGACGGTTAAGCAGACCAAGAAGGTCGTGGCGAACGTCTTCAGCAACGCTCGTCCGACGGTGCCGGAAGACGAGATTGGGCGGTGGGTCGACTTTCAGCGCTGGCTTGCCATCGATGCGCCTTACGACGTCTCCATTCCGTTCGCTGAGGCAATTTTCAAAGCCTGGGACGAGCTGGCCAAGGAATTTCCGGCGGACATGCCGTTGCGGACGCGGCGTGATGCCCCCGCACTCAAGGCGGCGATCGAGGCGTCCGCGGTCCTGCATAAGGCGCAGCGCAAGAAGGATGCCGCAGGGCGCATCATTGCTGAGACGGCCGACTACGCCGCCGCGCAGCCTTCAACCCGGGGATGGCCGCGCTTCATGGTCTCAGGCCCACCGAGGCACTTGTGACAACCTTCGAGGCTGTGGCGAAGATCATGGCAAGGTCGACGCCCTTGGTCGGCGACTACGGCTTGAAGAGCTACAAGGTCACCGTCGGGGCCGTCGCTAAGGAAATTGGGACGGCTTCCAAAGACGTGGCGTCGACCCGCCTCCGGGACCTCGTCGACATGGGGGCGCTTGAGGAGGACGCAACTAGGCGCGGCCGGGGCCAGGGCTCGCCGAGGTGGTTCTATGAACTCCGGGACGGCGCGCGCGCATCCGTCAAAGGCAACGTCGACGCATTTCCGACGGCGGCCGCCGTGAAGCAGATATGGGCGCAGGTGACGAAGGGGGTGAATTTCCACGGACAAGACGGACAGAACGGACAAGAAGCTCGCGATGCTGGGGAAACCCCTGATTTATCTGGCTTCTGGGCATCGTCGTCTTGTCCGCCGTCCGGTCCGCTCTTGTCCGTCGGCGGACAAGAAGACCCGGCACAAACGAACGAGAACGGACAAGAAGCCGAGAGCGAAAATCCCGATGTATCAAGGCTTTCCGCGCACGCCTCGTCGTCTCGTCCGTCTCGTCCGTCTTGTCCGCCGGTTTCCACCCCCTACCCTGGCGGGGGTAATACTTCGATCGGCAGCGATGCCGATGTGACCAGTCCCCCGCCCTACTTGGACGAAGGCCGCGCCCCGATGCGCACCGCGTGCATGGTCTGCGAACAGACCATCGGCAACGTGAGATGTGTAAGGTCCGCCGCGGGCCACGTGCATCATATGCACTTGCTGTGCGCCAAGGGCTTCTTCACCGCCCGGCGCAGTCCGCGGGCCCCATCACCGGAACCACCGCGATGACCGCCGATCGCAGCCCGGTAGAGGGCGCTTGTCGGCGCGAACGGAAACGCTCGGGGACCGCCTCCGGGCGGCCCCTGCATGTCGGGGCTGTTGCTGCTGCTGTGCTGCGGGCGATCCGCCCGCATCTGAGGTGCCGGTCTTGGGGTACAGGGCTCGCGGCATCGGTACCAACGTGCACTAAACTCGGAGGCGGGACAATGGCTATTGCGGACAAGGTGGATGTCGCCCCGGCCAAGCCGGACGGCGGGAACCTGATCGCCATCCTGGCCGAGCATTGGCCAGCGGTCTTCATCTCCGAGGCCTGGCGACCGCATAAGCCGCTCCAGGTCGGAATTCGCCACAATCTCATCACCGCGGGCCTCATGAAGCCGTGGGAGATCGGGGCGCGCGCTGCGCTGCTACACAAAGCGGTATCAGTACCGGCTTGCGGTGGCGGCTGGCGGCCAGCGCATCGACCTCGACGGCAATCCGGTCGGCGACGTGACACCGGAGGAAGCCTTACATGCGCATCGGTGCTGGCGGCACTGCACGCCGAGGCGACCGCAGCAGCTGCTGCGCGCGCAGCCCTGAAGGCAGAGCGCCGGGCGACCAAGTCAGAGCGGGAGGCCTCGAAGGCCGCCGAGGGGCGGGCATGGATCAAGGCCCGCCGGGCCGCCAGGAAAGCCGCTGAGCGTGTCAGCGCTGCGCCGATATCCAACAAGGCCGAGCCTGTGAAAACGCCACCGCTGCCGCCCGCTGCGCCTCGTCGGCTAGGCCTCGCCGACCTCAAGGCTGCGGCGAGGCACGGCGCGCCGGCATGGCCGTACCGTCGACGACAGCCCAGGAGGGCAAGGCCGAACAGGATGATAGGATGGGACGCAAAGAGTTGACGGTCGCACGCGAGCGTGCGTTAGCACGCTGCGTGTGACCTCAACTCGTGCGGTCTATCGAAATTTTCAAAGACCTGGCACAGGAGTTGAAGATGGCGAAAACGCCTCGCAACGTCACTGAGATCCTGCCGGCTGCCGATGGCGAAGCAGTAAAGGAGGAGGCGAGGAGGCGGGCGCGATTAGGTTCAGCCGACGTGATCACTTATTTGACACACGTTGTCAAAGACGACACTGCGTCGACCGCGCAGCGTGTGAGGGCTTCGAGCATGGTCTTGGAAACGGCTGGGCTTCTTCAGGCTGAACCCAAGGCGACCGGCTTGTTTGACGCTGACTCGAGAGACCCCAACGGGCGCACACCGAGCTGAGCCTTTGCGATGGCGCGGCGGTGGGAATGGGCCGAACAGGTGCGATTGGCTGAGCTGCTCGCCAAGTGGTGCGACCCTGACGATACATTTGCGACTGCGATCGACAGCGTCTCTGGGTCGGCGATGGCCGGATATGTGCGCAAGCGGCGGGGTGTTGTCCCGGGGTTGCCTGACAACTGGATTCTCCACCGCGGCAGGCTCATCGGCATTGAAATGAAGTCGCCGTCGGGGAGATGCTCGCCGGCGCAGAAGCTGGTGCGCGAGAGATTGTTGAAGGCGGATTGCCGCTGGTTTCAATGCATAACGGCGCGCAGTGCGATGTGGGCTCTTGCGAAATCGGGAGTTCGGTTTCGCACCGTCGTCCGCGCTGACGGTACGGTGGAGAAATATCGGCAGCCCAGGCTTGCCGACTGGGAAGTGCCGCGCACTGATCCGGCCGAGAAGCGCCCGTATCATCCGGCCGTGAAGGCGCAGCGACGAGCGGCAC
>JASHRR010001321.1 GCA_030037185.1 Xanthobacteraceae bacterium
GACAAGATTTATCGAGAGGGCCGAAAGGTCCTCATGAACATCCTCGATATCGAAGTGCCGCTGATTGCCGCGGTTAACGGCCCGGCGCGGCTGCACTCCGAATATGTCCTGTTGGCCGACATCGTGCTGGCCACTCCTTCGACGGTTTTTCAGGATAAGCCGCACTTCGAATTTGGCATCGTACCCGGTGATGGCGTCCATCTTCTTTGGCAGGAAGTGATTGGCACGGTACGGGGCCGGTACTTCATTCTCACCCGTCAGGAGCTCGATGCTCAGACGGCTAAGGAATGGGGCGCGGTTAACGAAATTGTGCCTGCCGACAAGTTGCTTCTCCGTGCCCGCGAGATTGCCGAAGGGCTCACGAAACTGCCGCCGCTCACCACGAGATACACGCGCATCGCGCTGACCCAGAAGCTGCGACGCATCATCGATGAAGGCGTCGGATACGGCCTCGCATTGGAGGGTATCAGCGCGGCCGATGTCGCGAGGGCCAAATGAGCAAGAGACCGAACGCCGGCCGCCGCGGCGCTGCGACGGACAGAGCACCCGGCGGTACTACTATCGGCAAGTCAGGGACCGAGCCAGTGCTCGTGAATCTGACGGTCAACGGCCTAGCTCTACCATTGCGGTCGAGCCGCGTATGACGCTTGATGCTTTGCGGGGAAAGTTGGCGCGACCGGCGCGAAGAAGGCGTGCGATCGCGGAGAATTTGTGCGCAGATGGCCGGTGCGTCCATGAGCCTTGCTGCGATGCAGGACGGCAAGCAGATGACCACCATCGAGGGCCTGGAACGAGACGGCACGCTCCACCCGCTCCAGGCTGCGTTCATCGAGCACGACCCACTCCAATGCGGGTTCTGCACCTCGAGCTAGATCATGTCCGGCGTTGCCATGATCAAAGAAGCAAAAGCCGGTGTGCCAAGCGCGGCCACAGCGGATCTGCGGCGCGCCTTTACGTTAGCGGACCTATCCTGCGCAGAATTCGAGAGCGAATGAGCGGGAATCTTTGCCGTTGCGCCTGCTGTCCAAACGTCGTCGACGCCCTGGTGGATGCAGCGGCGAGGAGCTGAAGTACCCATCGATTTGCGCTTTCGAGAGCTGACGACCCCGCGAAGGCAATCGCTGCCCATGCACTTGATCCTCAGCTCGCCGTCATTGCCGGAGGTACAGACCTTGTCGGGTTAATCAAGGATCGTGCAGCGCTTCCCGAGCGTCTTTTGGACATCAATAGCTTGCCGGATATGGCGCGGATCGAAGCCTTGCCGGAGGTGGCCGGCGCATTGGAGCACTGGCGAAGATGTGCGAGTGGCCGCCGACATGCAGGTGCGTCGGCGATTCCCCATCGTTGCCGAGGCACTGCTGTTAGCCGCCTCCGGCCAACTGCGCAATATGGCGACGATCGGCCGCAACATCATGCAACGCACGCGCTTGCGCCTATTTCCGCGACGAGACCAATGGGCGGTGTGATAAGCGAAGCCCGGGCTCCGGCTGTGTGACGCTCCACGGCCTCAATTGCAATCAGCGGATTTTCGCGTGGTCCGAAATCGTGCGTGGCGACCGACTCCAATCGCTTGCCGACACTCCGTTCGGTGCTACCGAAACAGCCCTGTTCGTTAACGGTTTTAAGCGCCCGATGTTAGTGCGTCTCATCCGCGCCGGACTTATAACAACACAGCGCGAGATTAAGGCTGGCGGGCACGCTGTCGGCCGCGTCAAGATCACTGAGGCCGGCCGACGGGCGCTCGAAGGTTATTGAGCGCACGCCGTTGCAGCGCAGGCACGACGCCGGCTACTGGACGGTATATTTCTTTGATCAATGCTCGTCAGAGAAATTTCTTATAGCGTGTGTCAGCGACTATCGTTGATTAATGACTCAGGTAAAGTCGTGCGTATGGCGGTGCCTCCACGAGAGCCAGTTTTTATTGCTGCCGCCGCCCTATCGGCGGCGCCGCTGACCTCCTCCATACGCCGCGATGACAGCGACTTCGTGGTGTTCTCTGCCATGTTAAGCCGGAAGATGCGGAGGCCTTTGCCGGGCGCCTTGGTGGGAGCGGTTGCCTTCGGTCCGGCGATAATCCTGAAAGGAAGCGGGCGACCTCAGCGGCGGGGGTGCAATGAGAGGCAAGAAACCGACCAAGCCCGAGGTGAGGCGCGAAGTCATCGCTATTATTGCAGCAGCCAGACGTGGTGAGCGCGACCCGGCTAGCGAGGCCTACGAGACTCGGCTTCGTGGCTGTCTTCAGGTTGAGCCCGGCCACCTCTTACTCATCATCCCTCTGCGTGCGGCGAAACTGATCGTCCGATAGTCGCTATCCTAATCGAGGCATCTGACGGAGGCAAAACGGCTCGATTCTCCCCGGGGCTTTCGTGGCATGCCGCTATCGCTCGGCGCTTCGCCGTCAATCCCGCCCCCAAAAAGGCGCGCCCCTTACGGGCAAGGGGATTGATCGCTCAACGCGGCCGAGCAAGAGGGGGCTGTCATCCCAAGGATGCCAGAAAAGCCTGCTACTGCCCCAGAACTAGCCCCGGGGGCAGGGACTCGTCGTACAGGCTGGCCTGATCGGACCGTCCTATCGGGATGAACCCTCTGATCTTCGCGGTCTGGGGTGGAAGGACGCCGGATTTCTCCATCTTGCCAGCAATCCGGCTGCGCAGTGGCATGGGCACGTCCAAGCTGCGATCATCGACGACGCGAGCAGCCCGAAGGAACAGAGTCTGCAGCTCAAGCAGCTCCGGGTCAGTCCAATCGAAACCCTCAAACGCCGCGTACGCACATTCGACGAGTTCGGGCGAAACCACAGTTTCGGGGCCCGCGTAGAGCGGCGTTCGGTTGAGCAGGAGCCCGAGAGCTGCAAGATAGGGCGCGCAGTGCCGCTTGGCGCGTGCAAGCGTCACAGCGATGTCGATGAAACAGCGGACCAGTTGCGCCTTGGTGTCGTGAGGGATCAGTTCCAGGGAGCCTGCCAAGCGCACGAGTTCGTCCGGTGCCTTGCGGCTGCAGATCCTGTCGAGCTCTCCAGCCAGAAGCGTGCTCTGGCGTTCGCGCGTGAGCCCGCCCGCCACTCGACGCCAGAGGATGTATTCCTGACTCTTGATGCGCCGACCGGGAAAACATGGGCCGGCATCGTGCAGGCGCCATAGGGCGTCGATACGAAGGTCATCTGCGACAACACCGAAACCCGGGCGCAGCAGGAAACCGGCCACGATGAGCCAAGCCTCTTCGTGGTCCACAGAGAGTCGTCTGCCGTCCAGCCGTTCCTCCAGCGCGGGCCAAAGGGCGCGCAGCAGGGGACCGTTCCATCCGCTCTTGGGTGAGCCGAGGATGCGCTCCAGGCCCTTGAGGATCGTGCTAGCGGTAATCTTGCTCTTTTTCGTGTTGTTGGCAGGCTGCGCGAACACGATCCCGATCTGCTTGCGTGCCGTTTCCAGCGCGTCCGCTGCGGCGTTCGGTTCAATCTGAACAATGTCTTCGCGGGGTGGTCGCGTATCGGGCGTGCCCACGCCACCTTGGGTGTGCGGGCGCAAGTTGAACTCCAGTGGCCAGGATTGCTGGGCGCCGGCCTCCGCGCTGACGCAGGAGATTTGGAGCAGTCCCAGCGCATTCATCCGCGCGACTAGACGAACGGGCAAGGTCCGACTAGATCCGGCTGGCGACGGGTCGGCTGTCCTGACGATGGTCTGGAGCGCTGGCAATGCACGAAAATCGCCTTCGCACCACAAAAGGATGTCTCCGGCCCGGCTCACGCTGCGGCGGCTTGAGGAATAAGCCTGGAAGCGCACCAGCCGGTCAGTGCGGACCCTAAGCCCAAGATCAGGGATCTCAAAAAGCTCCGACGACGCTGCTCCCTGAGGAAGGATACACACCAGAGATGGAGGCGCGGTCTCGCCATCCGTCGCGGGTATTCCCTCCACTTCG
>JASHRR010001322.1 GCA_030037185.1 Xanthobacteraceae bacterium
CGAGTGGCTCGTCCACCGCCAACCTCCGGCCCTTATATCGGCGGAACCGGGGAGGATTGCAAGCGCGGAACCCGTGGCCTGGTTGGCGGCTTTACCCAGCGCCGAGTTGCGGTCCGCTGCCGAAGATTGTCCCACATGAACGAGTTGGCAAAGAAGGCGTTGATACGAACCGCGGGATTCGCGGCGGTCGTGGGAATACTCGTCATTGCCCCAGCGGGACCGGGCTATTGGCAGGGATGGCTGTTCTGGATCGTGTTTTCGCTGTGTAGCCTCATGGTGACGACCTATTTTTTGCAGCACGACCCCGCACTGGTGGAGCGGCGATTGCGGGCGAGAGGCGAGAAGGAGGCGAGCCAGCAAATCATCAGATTAATCTTGAGCGTGGTAATGATCCCGCTGTTTGTCCTGCCCGGACTCGGCCATCGGTTTGGCTGGTGGCAGCTGCCGGCATCCATCACCGTCATCGCCGATGCGGTGGTCGTGCTTGGATTTGCGATTATATTCTTGACATTCAAGGCGAACAGCCACGCCGCCGCGATCATCGACGTGGCGCCGGATCAGCGCGTGGTTTCCACCGGTCCCTATGCGATAGTTCGCCATCCGATGTACCTCGGCGCGACGCTGTTGCTCCTGGCGATCCCCTTCGCGCTTGGTTCCGTGTGGGCAATCATTTTCGCACTCATCGCGGTCTGCGCGCTCGTGTGGAGACTATTGGAAGAGGAGCGATACTTGTCGCAACATCTGCCGGGCTATGATGACTACCGTCAGGTGACACGCCATCGGCTGGTGCCCTTCGTGTGGTAGAATTTTTCAGGTAGGCCGATTGCCGCATCAGCGCGCCCCGGATACTTGTCGGCGACCGCGCCGCGCGCCTGCCCGCCACGAACCTCAAGGCTACTATTTGAAAAGCTTATATTTTTTCCAGGCTCGCTCTGCTGGGTTCTGGGCCAGGCCAACCAATCAGGCAGCATGCCGCGCTCACCAACGCGACCTCGCGAAAGGGTCATCACTGCACCAAGATAGTGCCGCAGCATCAGTCCCAGCGGTGTAGTTGCCTGGGACCGGGACCGTACGCGAACCTTCCAGCGACCTCGTTCGGTGTGATTCGAGCACTTCGGTGAGGGTGTCGCGATGACATTGCAAGAACCTTCTTCGGGCAGAGCGAAGCCCTCGTTGTTAATGAGCTTTTTGCTGATTTGCCGGACCCTCGGCAGGCCGGCAAATTTATCTGCTTGAAGAGTGTTGTGCCTGCTGGCGGGCGCGGAAAACTCGGCGAAATCGCATGGTTCGGCGAGAAGAATTTCTTGGCCGGTTCCTGGCGTTCAGCTCTGCGATATTTTTGCGATGATAGACGCGACGCATTTCCGAGCGCTGCTGCCCAATCGTTCGTCATTGCGGCCGGTGGAATGAACTTGTGTCGTTGCTTCGCAGACTGGCATGCTTGGAACGCAGAATGGAAGGAATTGCTTATGGTCCGCCAGTTTGAGACTGTTACTTTCGCCATGCTCGTTCTGTTTGCCGTCGACGTTTCCAGCGGGCGCGCGGCCGACCGCGACGCCCCCGCGACTCCGATCGAAAATGTGACGGATGCCTATCACGGCGTCGCCGTAACGGACCCTTATCGCTGGCTGGAGAAGGGCGACGAGAAGAGGGTGCGGGACTGGAGCCTGGCCCAGGATGATCGCACGCGGGCGTATCTCGACGCGCTGGCGGTGCGCAGGCCCATCTATGATCGCCTGATGAACCTCACCTCGGCAGCCTCGCCGTCATATTCGCGTCTGTACCCCGTGGGTGACAAGATTTTCGCGACCTACAATCAGCCGCCGAAGCAGCAGCCGATGATCGCGGTGCTCGGCGGCGATGCCGATCCCGCAACGGCGCGAATCGTCGTCGATCCCAACGCGCTCAATCCCAATGGCACGACGGCCATCGATTGGTGGGCGCCGTCGCCTGATGCAAGCATGGTTGCGGTTTCGCTTTCCGACGGGGGGAGCGAAGACGGGTCATTGCATATATTCGACGTCGCGACAGCAAAGGAGATCGGCGAGGTCATCCCGCGGGTCCAATATCCGACCGGCGGCGGCAGTCTTGCCTGGGCGGCCGACAGCAAGGGCTTCTATTACACGCGCTATCCCGGCCCGGAACGTCCCGCCGACGAGCAGCATTTTTACCAGCGTATTTATTTCCACCGGCTTGGCGCCGATTGGGCACACGATGTTCTTATCGCTGGCAGCGATTTCCCCAAGGTCGCGGAGATCGCGCTCGACAACCGTCAGAATCGTCGCGTCGTCGTCGCTTCAGTCGCAAATGGCGATGGCGGCGAATTCGCCCATTACCTGATCGGCGCCGATGGCAAGGTCACGCAGGTGACCCGGTTCGAGGACAAAGTCATCGCTGCCGTGGCCGGGCCGGACGACAATCTCTACCTCGTCTCGCGCAAAGAAGCACCGCACGGAAAGCTGTTAAGACTGCCGCTTTCCGACCCGGTCCTGATGCATGCGAGTGAGATCGTTCCAGCCGGCGAACCCGTGTTAGAGGGCGGTGGCGTACCGTTGGTGGTCACCGAAAGGGCGCTTTACCTGCGCCAACTGATCGGCGGTCCGTCTCAGGTGGCGCGTTTCGACCTTGCCGGCAAGCGATTGGGTGTGCTGCCGTCGCCGGAGGTTGCTTCAGTCGGTCAAGTGGTGCCCTTGAGCGACGGAACCTTGCTCTATCCTATTTCTTCGTATTTGCGGCCGACCTACTTCGCCCGCTTTGATGAGACCTCGGGCAGGAGCGAGGAGTCGAAGCTTGCGCCTTCGAGCCCGGTCAAATTCGACGACGCCGAGGTCATCCGCGTATTCATTACCTCAAAGGATGGGACCAAGGTTCCGATCAACATCATTCGCAAGATCGGCACACCGACCGATGGCTCGAACCCGGTCTTGCTCACCGGGTATGGCGGTTTCGGCATAGCGCTGGTGCCGCGCTTTCTTGGCGCTGAGCGGCGACTATGGCTTGATGGCGCAGGCGTATTTGTCATTGCCAATCTGCGCGGTGGCGGCGAATATGGCGAGGAGTGGCACGCACAAGGGGCGCTGACGCGCAAGCAGAACGTCTTTGACGACTTCATCGCCGCCGCGCATTACTTGATTGATCAGCATTACACCACCCCGGCGCGGCTCGCGATCATTGGCGGTAGCAATGGCGGTTTGCTGATGGGAGCTGCGTTCACCCAGCACCCGGAGCTGTTTGGTGCGGTGGTTTCGCAGGTCGGCCTTTATGACATGCTGCGGGTCGAACTCGATCCCAATGGCGCGTTCAATACAACAGAGTTTGGTTCCGTAAATGACGATCACCAGTTCACGGCCCTCTATAGCTATTCGCCCTATCATCACGTCACCGACGGCAAGAATTATCCGGCCATTTTCATGGCAACCGGCGAGAATGACGGGCGGGTCAATCCGATGCATTCTCGCAAGATGATCGCCCGCCTGCAGGCAGCGACCGCATCAGCCAGGCCGGTCTATCTTTCCATCAACAGGCGAGCTGGCCACGGCATAGGCAGCGCTCTGTCGATCCGTGTCAACCAGTCGGCCGACTACATCGCCTTCCTGTATGATCAGCTTGGGATGAAGCTCGCCGTTCAACGGTAGGTGGTTCGGCGTGCGAACTCCTAAAGGGATCGTGAGGGGGGAATTGCACGATGATCTGAAAAAGCGGAACTATTACATTTGTGGTAAACCCCTTCCTATGTTTTCCCCTGGTGTCGTGAGAATTCGTTCAGCTCTGCGCGTCCCGTGCGGGCGTGCCCCCTGGGAACTTGCAATCCCGCAACCAACGGGATGATCATCGAGCAGCAGCAGATCCTGACGACCCAGAAACCGGCAACGCTGCGATTTGGTCTGAAAGTGCCGAGTAGGCCCAGGGACCGGCGCCGCGCGCGAAAACAGTTTCCGAATGATGATGCGTGTTGGCAACATCTCGAAAGGGTTCGTTGGCGGCATGGTGCCGTTTTTGCCAAATGCGCCAACGTTGGCCCAAC
>JASHRR010001323.1 GCA_030037185.1 Xanthobacteraceae bacterium
GGATGTTGTCCGGCACTTTTCGCAGTCCGTCCATATCGTCGGAGAACGCAATCAGGCGGGTGCGCACCCTGTCCTCCGTGAGGACGCGGAACGCATGGCGTACCATGGCGGTGCGGGCGACTTCCCCGAACGTGCCGATATGCGGCAGGCCCGACGGGCCATAGCCGGTCTCGAAGACCACCTCTCCCTTGGGGAACTGCTTGAGCCGTGCCACGATCTTGCGGGCTTCCTCGAACGGCCAGGCGTTCGACTGCTCCGCGACGGCGCGCAGGCTCGCGGCATCGGAAAGTATCGTGGCACTCGACATTGCGTCCTCCGACCGCCCTTCTTTCTCTCGTTTAGAGCGGAACACGACCGGGTGGAAATACAAATGTAGGATGGGCATTGCGCCGGCAGATCAATGGCATACTGTCCGCGCGCCGAGTCGCCGTGGTTAGCCGCGTGGGCGAAATCGCCGGCGGGGAGTGACGCGGTCTTGATGCGCTGCGATTTCGCCCGCCTAAGGTCGTGCGGGCGATCCATGATCGGGCTAGCTGTCAAAACGGACTGATCGGGAAATAGCGCAACCACAGTTCCGTGAAACGGCCGGTCTCCCAGGTGCGAAACAGCGCCCAGTTGATCGCCAGACGCAGGGTGTCGTTGCCGCGCTTGACGGCGATGCCGATGCCTTCGCCGAAATAATGGCTCTCAAGGAACGACCCGCCCGCAAAGGCGCAGCAGCCGCCGGAGCTCGCGCCATTGAGCCAGAACGACAACGCGAAGCCGTCGCCGAACAAGAGATCAACCTCACCCTTGCGCAATGCCTCGCGTGCCGCCTCGGAGTTAGGATAACCGCGCACGTCCGCCTCGGTGAAGAGGGTACGCAGGTACTGCTCATGAGCGGAGCCTGCCACCACGGCGACCTTCTTGCCTTCGATCGCCTCGGGCGTGACGGCCTCGATCGGCGTATCGTTGCGGACCACGAAGCGTGCGGAGGGCCGGTAATAGGGATCAGTGAAATCGGCACGCCGGCGGCTCTGCGCAGTGACCGCCATCGACGCAATCGCGGCGTCGCCGCGGTTGGCGTCGAGCGAATCGAACAGCGTGTCGAAGCGCCGCATCTGCACCGTGCAGGTGACTTTCAGCTGCTCGCAGACCAAGCGCGCGAGTTCAACGTTGAAGCCCGCCGGATTGCCGTCCGGTCCGGCAAAATTGAACGGCGGATAATCGACTTCCGTCATAAACCTGATGGTGGTCAGTCGCCCGAGGTCGGGCCGCTCCGGACGGCGGCGCGGGTCCCAGAATCCCGGTACGACGGCCGACGCGGCTGGCCGGTCTGTGGCCCGAGTTGACGCCGGCGGGGCATCGGCAGCCACCGCCAACGTGGCGCAAGCCAGCGGGACAAACGAGAACGTTAGGGCTGCCAGTCGCAACGGTCTTCACCTACCGGCGTCGTCGCCGTGTCTCCGCGGCCCGCTACGCGCGCCCCCCGGCGGCGACCCCGGGAGAGACACTTCAACCCGCCCGCAATCCCTAACCCGAGGCAACCCGCTCTGGTTTCACGGCCCGCGCGATCACAGATGTTTGCGCAGTTCGGCGGCGGCCACCTCGGCGGTGCGCTTCATGCTGAAAGGCGAAACGAACCGCCCGTCCTTGTCCATCAGATAGACGATCGCGGTGTGGTCCATCGTGTAGTCGCCGCCTTCGAGCGGCACCTTCTTGTAGTAGACCCGATAGGATTTTGCCACCGCAGCCAGCGAGGCAGCGTCCCCGGTGAGCCCCCGCAGATGGGGATCGAAGCTCGAGAGGTAATCTTTCATTGCCTGCGGGGTATCGCGTTCCGGATCGACCGAGATGAACAGCGCAGCCGTCCGGTCCGCTTCCGGGCCGAGCTGGCGCATGACCTCCGAAATCTCGAACAGGGTGGTCGGGCATACGTCCGGGCAATGCGTGAATCCGAAGAACACCAGGAACGTCTTGCCTTTGAGGTCTTGGTCGCTGAACGGCTGGCCGTCCTGGTCGATCAGCTTGAAAGGGCCACCGATGGCTGCGGCCTGAGCGGCCCCGGTGCCGGCGGTGCGACCCTCGACCAACCAAACGACGCCGAGGCACGCTGCGAGCCCGGCGACGAACGCCGTGACGATTACCATCAGCCGCGACTTTCGTGCGCCCATCGTTTTATCCTCGCTTTGACGTTTCCGAAGCGGCCTGCTCAAAAGCACAATGAGAGACCGGCCATGATCGTCTCGAAGAACACCGCACTGCCGTAGTGGACCCACAGCAGAGCAGTCCCCCCCGCCAACGCGCCAACCATCCCGGCGCCCACCCACACGGCGGGCCAAAGGCGCAGCGGCATCGGAGAAATAGCGCGGTCAGACATCAGGAGCAATCTTTGCGGATGTCGCAGGAGCATAGGGGCGAATTTGCCAGCCCACAAGGATTCGAGGAACGGGTCCGACAGGCTTGCCGCCTTTGATTGTATATTCGCATATATGATCGCAAGGCATGTGAAACCGGCATTGCGGCCGCTTGCTTGGCATTGATAGGAATCACTTCGGGACTCACTGTCATTTCGCGCCAGGAAAAAACGTCAATGA
>JASHRR010001324.1 GCA_030037185.1 Xanthobacteraceae bacterium
TCGGGCATGAATTTCGACGAATTCACGAACCTCGTTTACAATCACACGACCGCGATGCCGCAATACCGGGCGGAAATTGGTAACGCCGGTACCAACCTGGACATGGGCAACTTCTCCCGGGCGCGCATAACGGTTGGGCAGTTGCGGCAAATCTACTTCTGGGCCCGCGACGAAATTGGCGTGCGAGCGCCCGTGGCGGCTCAGATCAGCAAAGGCGAGCAAGGTCCCGGCGGCGTGACCTATCCGATAACCATCACCAACAACGGCATGCCGGGCAAAGGCGTGATCGCCGAAGGCTTGACGATCAACCTCAACATCCCGGCGGGTTACGACGTGGTGGCGGCGACCGGCCAAGGCTATCAGGGCGTCAACAACAACATCGCCACCTGGAAGTTGCCGCGCAGTGCACCCAAGGACCAGGAGAAACTGTCGATCACGGTATCCCGGCCCGTCACCCAGGGCGCCAATCTCCGTGGTGGGATCACGTGGGCAAAGCCGGCGCCCAAGACCGGGCCGAGCACCGATGTGGTTGCCATCAACGCCGCACCCTCTAAGCGGGGATTAGTCTAAGTGCGAGGCCAAGTCGGCATTCGCCAGGTCGGCTGGTGCGTTGCCGAGCCAGGCCAATGGATGGCCGGCCCTGGCCCGGGCATCCAGGTTTAGCAGCAAGATTGCTCAAAGTGGGGAGCCGAATTGCTCAAGGTGGGCAGCCGAGACCCGCGACCAAGCCTTGGCTGTCTTGCCGCCGGGCTTCACCGGCACCTAGGGCGGGCGAGGCGCGGTCATGCCTAAGCGCCGGGCCATGCCGGGGCCATATGGCGCTTTCACACACCCATCCAAACTATCCGCCTCGTGGTCTGCCTGGAGCACCTTGCGGCACCATGAGACCTTCATGGGGCTGCGGAGCCTTGGCCTCGGCCTTACGCAGCGCCGCCATGACTTGCTGCGCAAGCTGCGACGAGTGAAGGAAATTCAAGTCTGGAACTAGGTCGAGCTTCGTCTCGATCGTGGCCAACTGGCCACGGATGGACGCAAGCTCGTCGCGGAGCATGGTGCGGAGGGCTTGGAGGTCGGCTTGCGTCAGCGTCAGGTCGCTCATGGCGCCGCCTCGTCGGTCGCTGGCTTGGCCTTGACGCCGTCCCGGTAGGCTTGCGCCAGCATCGCGAGAACCGCCGCCGTAATCGCATGGTCGTTGTCAGCACCGGGGCTGAGAAAACCGCGCTCGTGCAAGATGTGGGTCAAGGATTTGCGCGGCAGGCGAAGGTGGATGTCGATCGCTTCGTCCGCGGGCTCGGCAACGGGCCCATGGGTGGTAGTAAAATGTGCCGGCATGCGGCGAGCCTCCTTACGCGACTTTGTCACCGGCTCCGGCGGCATGGTGACGGTCGGGGAGTCGATGGGAGCGGTTTGTCTCATGGCAATGCCGGATGCGTGGCCGGAGATTGTCACACTAGTCTCGATGCGCGGCAGGTTTCGCTGGGCCTCGCGAAGGGCAGCGACTTTGTCACGCGCCCGCTGCTGCGGCTTGCGAAGCGCGGCAGGGCTCGGATTGTTAGATCGAGGGCGTGACATTCTCGACGTCTACTGCCAGAGGCACCAGCATGACAACGGCCACAGGTCAGGAGTCTGACCCGCGCAAGGCGAAGTCAGATGGCACGCCCGTCTGACAAAGAGCGCAAGGAGCGCGAGGCGCGCAGGGTCGCCAACGCAAAAGCGCGCGCCGATGCCGCCGCGCTCGAAGCTCGTCGAGCCAAGCAGGTCGACGACATTATCAACGCCGCGCTGAACCGCCAGAAGTCAGGCGATTCGCTATATCGGAGCTGGACGAGCTGATCTCGCGTCTCCATGCAGCTTATAGCCTCGCAATGGTTGAAAAGCTACCCGGATCGCGATTCGCGCGGTCGAAGTTGAGGCCAAACTTCGCGGCTTGATGGTCGAACGGCAGGCGATTCTCCACGGCAATGTGGAGTCGACCCGTTTGACGGGCGACAACGCAGAGGGTCAGCGCCGCATGCTGGGGGATCTGCGCGAGCGCGTCGGCTCCGCCGCCGCCGGCAAGTTCGCGAAGTTCCTGCGCAAAGAGCGCCTGCTTATCGAGGGCGTGGTCTACCCGGTCGACATCGACCCGGACGAGGATGGAAATGGTTGATTCTCCGCCACGGTGGCGGTGACCCGAAAATAGGTATCGAGATTTATCGTTACCTATCGGCGTGTCGCCGATCATGACGATGGCCGATGTCGACCGTAACGACAGCGATGTAGCAGCGTCATCGTTCGGCGATGAAGGCGTCGGGGCTGGGAACATGAAAACTCGATGGGCGGCGCTAATCTCGACGTTGGCATCGGGCGCATGCGGCGCTGAAAAAGGCCTTTCCACCTGCATACGCGATACCGAATGGACCGTCCTGCTCAGGCAACCGGCTCTGACGGGCACAGATAAGGCAAACTTTGAGCACTGCCTGACACTGGGTCGCCCCTTGAGTTCTTGTCGGGTTCTCTAGCCGGACGCCGATGGCATCGTACGCAGCTGCACGAAAGATCGCGGTTATACATTTAGAGACGGCATGGCCAAATCTTCCGGGTCGGGCACATGCGGCATGACCGGGTATAATTTACGGATACACGGTGGAGATGACCATACGAGCTGACGCCTGAGAGCTTTTTGCAACGGTATCTGGCGTCGAAGGTAGGCCGAGGCGCGTCCTGTCCTTAGCGAACCGATGGATTGTGGTGAGGCGATGGCGATAGGCCGCCGCCTGCTCACATCGCGTCAGACCTAACAGCATTCGGCTGGGCGTGGCGCCCTCGTTGGCGAATGCCGCTGTTCATGCTTGCAACTTTATGCTTGCTTCTGATGAAAGCAAGCATTATTTGGGGCATGCTTGCTTATTCACAGCGGAGTCATTTCATGATTGATCAAAGCGGGGACGATTCGAATCGTGCGGACATTGCCGCAATGGGCGGCCATGCACGTGCCGCCAAGCTTGCGCCAGAGAAACGATCAACCATCGCGTCGGAAGCCGCAAAGAAGCGTTGGGAAGCTCGACAGTCGATTCCGACTGATGGACTCCCGCAGGTTCTAGAGGGCTACAAAAGCGTTCTTGACTTAGCGGGAATGAAATTGCCCTGCGCCGTAATTCAGGGGCCCAAAGGAGTACAAAGGGTGCTTTCCGAGAACGGGATCACCTATGCAATCCTTGGAACGCGAAGCGGAGCATCGCAGCGCCTCAAAAAAGCGGCTTCCGAGGAAGGGGCCCTTTTGCCGCTATTCATCGCGCCTAGTCAACTAAAGCCCTTTATTGATAAAGACTTAATTGATGGGCCCTTGACTCCTATAGATTATGTGGATGGCGATCGCGTCGTTCGCGGATATGACGCTTCGGTGCTGATTGCCGTATGTGAGATTTGGCTAAGAGCGAGAGAAGCCGGTGCGCTACAGGATCAACAATTAGGGAAGGCGCAAAAAGCCGAGATTCTTACCCGTGCGTTGGCGAATACCGCAATTGTCGCTCTCATCGATGAGGCAACTGGATATGAGAAAGTTCGGCCGCAAAATGCCCTACAGGAATATCTTGCGCACATCATCCGCAAGGAATTGGCGGCGTGGGTGAAGAAGTTCCCGGATGAATTCTATGAAAACATCTACAAGTTGAAGGGCTGGGTTTGGCCCGGTATGCGAAAGAACAGGTATAGCGTTGTCGGTCATTACACAAATAACTTGGTTTTTGAGCGGATCGCGCCGGGACTTTTGAAAGAATTGCAGGTCAAGAGTCCCAAGAATGACAAGGGCAACAGGCCAAACAAGCTCCATCAATGGCTAACCGGCGATGTGGGCGACCCCATGCTTTCCCAACATCTCCATAGCTTAATCATGCTTCAGCGCGTAGCGATCGCCCAAGGATACGGCTGGCAACGCTTTCTTCAAATGGTGGACCACGCCATGCCTAGGCGCGGACATACATTGCCTTTGCCGCTGGAGATCGCGGGCGATTAATAGATTAATAGGGCGAAATCATCTGACCCGCAGTGCCGGTTTTCGTGCGGGCGCAGGCATGGCCGGCGAAGCGTCCTGATTGGACGCATTGAGTAATTGTATTGTGGTCGAGCGCATCACGGCGAAGGCGAAGTCGATCGGCATGCTGCCGCGGATAAGCGGCGAGGAGGTGTAATGGGGGCGCCTCTCGCTATCGTTGTCCTGTTTGTAATGATCTGTCTCGGTTTTCTTGTCGCGGTTCAGTTGCTCGGCTGGCGGGCGGTGATACCGCGGCAGCATGTGAGTCGCTTTCCGCCAGAGCATCCGATTCACCGCCTAAACCGCGGGGAGCGGACAGTAGAGCGATATTTGCGGTCGCGTTTTCGTCGCTGCGACATCTGCGGGGCGCGAGTACACCTCTCGGCCGACGGCGCCGAGATGGTGCATAGCACCAAGGAGACCGTAAACCGTTGCCGGGGTGCTTGCGGTTACCCGAGCGTATGATTCTAGGTATCGAGAACTTCAGTCATCGTTCTCTATCTGCGCTCCAGCTGTCCGGCCGAATGTCCATCCCATGCAGGTGCTAACCGCATCGCGAGCTATGGCTTGCGGTGATTGACCGGTCAATCTGTCCGCCGCGGTGTCCGGTTTCGCGCGGGCCGAATAGGGACCACCAGACCGGCCCCACCGGCACCGGTGACCCCCGCTGGGCATGGCGAGCCCAGGGGTGGTGTCCACCCCGCCGCTCCCGCTGGTTTCCCGCTGGTCTCTCGAATTCGTTTTTGCGCTGATTTATCGAACCGAGTAGCGCGCGCCAGCGTCGCGCTCCAATAGAATACCTCTCCTTGCCCACCCCGCAGATCCAGGGCATGATTCCCGCCATGGACCCGCCCGAGAACCCCAACGCTAAAAAGCCGACCTTGAAGCTATTCAAGGCGTCTCCGACCCAGTCGGCACCGGCACAAAACGG
>JASHRR010000146.1 GCA_030037185.1 Xanthobacteraceae bacterium
TCTTGAGCCAAAGCCGGTGGTCGGGCGTAGGGCTTACCGACGTCATACGCCACCAGCTTGCGCCGTACGCGACCGACGCAAACACTGCAATCGACGGTCCGGATGTCATGCTCACCTCCGCGCAGGCCCAGGCGGTCGCGATGGTTATTCACGAGCTGGCGACGAATGCCGCAAAACATGGCGCCCTATCGAGCCCCCACGGTCGCGTGTCGGTGAGCTGGGAGCACACCAGCACCAACGCAGCGGTGGTCCTGACGATCATATGGAACGAGCTTGGCGGCCCACCGATCAAGGCACCTGTCCGACCCGGCTTTGGCAGCAGCCTCATCCGCGATCTCATCCCTCATGAACTTGCTGGTGCCGTCGACCTGACGTTCCCATCAGATGGCTTATGTTGCAAAATCGAAATACCTCTCAAGGGAAGCGTTAAGATTCACCGCGTGCGCAGCGCCAACAGCTCAGGATGCTCCCAGCCCAGCGAGACCCGCGTGCAGTCATCCAAGGATTGAATGCGTGGTCCGTCCACGAAATGGAGCTGTCTTTGCCTAGGTACGTAGGAGGTTCCTGCGGATAAGAGTGCCGCCAGCGCGCGCCCTACAGAAGACTTTGCCCCGGACCGCTGTCAGAGCCAGACTCCTCCTTTTGACGCATGGGCGGGCTCAGGGCCGCAGCCTCACGTGGCCTCCAAGGCCGGAAAATCGGCCGCTGTTCCCCCCTCCACAGTCACCCCGCAGCGCCGCCAGCGGTTGACCGCAAGCCATCGTAACCAGCCGCCGTCACAACCGCCGTCCGACCAAGGGCAACGCATCCCCAACCCCCAACTCGCCTGCCGCAACACCGTCAGCATTTATTTTTTTGGGGTGGACCGGGTGGGGGCAACGACTAGGCATACGGGTTTTCGAGCAAGATCGGCTCCTTGGCAATCTTTAGTGCCTTGCGAACGCTTTCTAGCGGTATGTCGAGCTTCTCGGCTAGTTCCTCCGGCGACGGTTCACGGCCAGTCTCACGGAGCATCTGGCGCCATGTCCGCACGACCTTGTCGATGTTAATTGCGATTGGGTGCATGGTCGAAACCCTCGTGTAGTCCGAAGACGCGCAGCATAGGTCGGTAACCCGGTCAAACAGAAGCGCCAACAAAGTTAGGGCCGAATCCGTCCCATATGAGACCCTCCTGCGGACGGCCGGCAGGTGCGCACCCCAAAACCGCCACCGCAAAGTTTTTTTGGGGGGGTGGACAGAGCGGAGACCCGAACCACGCAGCGCTCAATCTCATCAATCGGCGCTCCTGTTTCGTGTTCTTGGGAGACGCTGACGCGCCCGCTCGTCCTTGTAGGCGACTTGTGAGTTTTCGCACACCGGCAGTCGTCGCGTTGCACGATCATGAGTGTCGGGCGTGCCGCCATCAGCATTGCAGCATCCGGCTCGGCGGCCACCCGGGAGTGACCAAGACCGAAAAAATGGTCCGCTTCGACCGTGACCACAGGCGCTTTCGGTTCGGTCGATTCGACCGCTTCGATGTCGTCGGCGCATCGGTGCCGACCTGCCTCTACGAGTGGACCAGCGTCGGCCGGGTGAGAATCTGCCCGGATCTCTACTGATCAGCCTTAAGTCTCCTGGCAATACGATCCGTCCGCAGGTGGCGCGGACGGCTCTTTTTTGCTGTGCCGAGTATGATACCAGACGCAATATGCAGAAACGCTTGAGCGGACTTTCCTGCCGTTCAAAAGGCGATGTCAGCCCAATCAACACACAATTTCACGCCGCCTCAAGGTGCGATTACACAGACACCGCCACTCAATCTCGAGCTTGGCCTCAACGGCTTGCGTACCTGTATCAACAAGACGCTCGCCGTCCCAGCGATCGACGATAATGCCAATTGTGGGCCGGCACAGTCCGGGCATTCAGACGTCCACCGGTCAACCGCCCGCCGGCACCAACGGGTCGTCAATTCGCGGGAGCTCTCCAGCCCGCCTGGCGGAGGCGCTTGAGTGCAGGGTAGGAGTGAAACAAGGTCCGCCGGCCCGAAAGCTGGTCATAGAGGGCGGAGCCGAGCATAACCGCCACCCAACCCATCAAGAAGCCGACGGCCGGCATCCAGCCCCGTAACGGGAATGGAATGCCGAGCACGTAGCCGAGGACGCCGCCGAGCACGAGGCCGATCGCGAGGCCCGCCAGCGTGAGGAACCCTACAAGCCGCAATCGATTGCGGCAGGCTTCACACCGGGGAATGCTAACGCGGACCTGGTCATTCCACCGACCGCGCCCCACGGGATAGCCTTGCCCGTCCCTGTGCTCCCTGGACTTGGCGTAGAGGGTCAGGGTCTCGGCGCAAGCGGGATCGGCCGGCGCTCCGCATTGCCAGCACACGGCTTCGTCCACGTCCGACGGCGGATCCGACATTGGCTTGGTTCTCCCCACTTGTCCTGCGGATCATACTAGCAAGTGCTTCTCGGTGACCCCTCTGCGCGGTTAATAGGCCCGATCTTTTTTTTTGGCAGTGGACGAAGTAGCCTGAACCAACACAGAGCATCTCCTTACCGACCTCGTTTCCTTTTTTGGGGGGTGAACCAAAGGGGTGACCCGGACCGCGCCTCGCTCGGGACCAAGGCCGGGTGAGTGCAGAAAGTGCGCGCCCCCTAGGCTCCCTGGGCGAGCTCGCCTGCCAAAGCCGATACGTGGCGGTTCGGATTCCGGCAATCGACCGCCAGCGGCAGCGCCATCGACGGCCGCGCCAGGC
>JASHRR010001325.1 GCA_030037185.1 Xanthobacteraceae bacterium
CTTCCGCGTGTTCGACGTTCCAACCACTTGTGCCAGATCCGCACGACTTGATAGCGATATTCCTGAATCCGCCGAATGTTCCCCGTGATGCCGTAGTAGGCGTAGTGACCGTTGAGTACTGCAGACAGCCAGGCGCGCTGTTCGCGTGCAGGCCGGTGCCGGTTGGTCCGGCACCAGGCCTTGACCGCGGCCAGCGAGCGAGCAAACCGGCTTTTGGCCGTTGTTTTCCGCACCACGTCCTTGCCCTTCAGTGACTTTCCCCACGTGTGGGCGAAGCCGAGGAAATCGAACGATTTGGTCTCGCAGTCTGGCGGCGTCCCGCCATGACGCTGCGGGCGGAAGTCGATGAAGTGCGTCTTGTCCGGGTGCAGCGCAAGGCCTAATCAGAAGCATCGCGTAATGCGAAGGAAGCGACCCGTTCACCCGTTCTGTTCGGGGAACAGGCCCCTTGACCTTCGCATTATTTCGATACCTGCGCTACAATGAGTTGAGCCAGGCCAGCAGGTCCGGGTCCCGTTTCCAGCGAGGCGGCTTCGACGGGCGTGTCGACGTATTCACCTTCGCTAGCGCCTGTCGTTTTGTTTCAAGATTGGCACGAGCGTAGTGGTTGGTCGTGTCCAAGCTCACGTGCCCGAGGAGGCTGCGGATCACTGTGATGTCCACACCGGCGGCCACCATGGCAACCCCCATTGAGTGTCTGAAGGTATGCGGCGTGACGTTTTTTTTGCGAGCGACGGGGTGTACCGTTCCGCCATACGAATGTAGGCCTTCAGCTTGAAGCGCACGCCGGCAGCGCCCAAGGGCTCGCCGTATCGATTAACGAAGATCGGCTGATCGTCGGGTCTCGGCTGTCGTCTCAGCAGCGCCGTGAGCAGGCCGACTGTTTCCGGCCATATCGGGCAGGCTCGCTCCTTGCGACCTTTGCCGAAGAGGGTGACCTGGGCCGGTGAGCGGAAACGGACGGCTCGAGGAGACAAATCCAAGGCTTCCTGGATCCGCGCTCCTGTGTTGTAAAGCAGCGCGAGCAGCGCGTGATCGCGTTGGCCCTCGATTGTGGAGCGATCCGGCTGTCCCAGGATCGCTGTAATCTCCTCGCTGTCGAGGAAGTTCACCTCAGCCGCCGGCGCTTTCTTCGTCGGGATGCGCAAGACCCCCGCGCACTGGGAAGCCGCGGATGGTTCGTGGTTGGCCACGAACCGGAAGAAGCTGCGGATTGCCGCCAAACGGCAGTTCCGCGTTCCGATCGTGATTTTGCGCTCTTGCTCACCATGCTGCAGGAACGCCAGCACCTCCTTTGAGGTGAGTTCTTCCATCGCCAGGTCGCTGACGGAGCGGTGCTTGCAGTGAGCAACGAACAGGAGAAAGAGCCGCCAAGTATCCCGGTAGGATTTGATCGTGTGGGGGGATAGATTTCGTTGCTGCGTCAACCATCCATGGAAGAACGCGTGCAGCAAATAGGCCAAAGTGGCTGATTTCATGACCGTCCTCCCTCTGAGCCTGAACCCAACACACCGACGTTCGCTCCGCGGAACCTTTCGTTGGCGTGTTGCATGAGCTGTTCCGTGATGGTCAGGTAGGCGAGCGTCGAGTTGATATCCTTGTGGCCGAGATAGGTGGCCAAGTACGGCAGCCGCGACTGGGGATTAATGCCCTCTCGGTACCACGCTTCCATGCGGTTGCAGACCATTGCGTGGCGCAGATCGTGGATTCGCGGACCGACCCTGCCGTGGAGCGGCTTCAAGCCCGCACGTCGGAGAGCTTTCGTGAGGAGATTGCGGATTCCACCACACGAGTAACTGCCACCGCGCGGCTCTCTCCAGAACAACCCACTCGCAGGCTCGCTCGACCCGTCCAGGTCTCTGCGTAACTCAAGATAGTCCTTCAGGACCAAGCCGACGCTCGGGGCGAGAGGCAGGTTCCTTGACTTGAAGAACTTTGTGTTTCGGATTTGGATGACATTTTCTTTGACGTCCACGTCGGCAAGCGTGAGCCGCGCCAACTCACCGATTCTGAGTCCGGCGCAGTAGGTCAGCAGGATCATCATATGCAGGCTCGCAGCCCGCAGCGGCGATTTAGTTGATTCGAACGACTTTGTCGTCTCAAGCAACTGCAACATTTGCGCTTCCGTGTAGATGAACGGTTTTCGCTGCGACTGCCGGGCCCTCCGGTCTGAATCCGCGTCGTATGGCGGCACGACGATGCTGGGGTCCACGCGTTGCATAGCCTTCGAGAGTTGCCGCTCGACGGAACTCACTGTTTTTAGATGTTGCGGCCCCCACTTGACCGCTCGCCACGCCTCGAGCGCCGTCCCTACAGGCTGGCCACTAAGATCGGGACGGCCCTGCAGAAAGCGATCGAACCGAAGCAGAACGCGCTCGTTGGTCTGGTAGAGATAGCCCAGCGAACGCATCCTCTCGACGTGTTCGCGCATGAGCGGACCAAGGAAGCTGGCATAGGGTGCAGGTCGTTGCAGGCGGTGCAATTCCCGAGGGTCATTGCTCACGAGAGCACGCACGATCGGGACCAAGCGAGGCCCGTAGAGCCGTCGGAGTTGGTCGAACGGATTCCTTGGTACGGTGCGGTCACGGTCCATCCACCTCAGAAAGCGATCGACGATGCCGGCATTCTTACACACAAGGTGGAGAGGCCAGTGCAGCAAGCGATCGTCGAGCCATGCTTTCACAAGCGGGATGGTTGGCGGACCTCCATGATCCCGTAGGAACTGAAGGAACCCACGAACAATGCATGCGTGCGCGTAGTTCGACATCCTACTGCGGAAGCGCTTCTGTCGAAGGAACGCAGCGAGGGACTCAGCGTCCCGGCGGGCGAGGGGCTTCACGGCGACACCTCCCCTGGAACTTCCAGCGCAACGCCACGGAGATCTTCCGTGGCGAGTTTCAGATACGCGCCAGTTGACGTCGGCGAGCGGTGACCCAGGATGTCGCCGATCTCCTTGAGCGGCACCGCCGCGCGAAGGAGGCTTACGGCACGGGCATGGCGGAAGGCATGCGGCCCCTTCTTGCCATGTGGCACGATCCCTGCTGCGTCGAGGCGTCTCCGGACGACAGCGTAGAGCGCCGCCCCGTCCCGAAATGCACGATACGGTGCATTCAGGCACAAGAAGATCTCTCGGACCGTACTCCGCGGCCGCCCTTTCTCGAGATAGTTGAGCACCGCCTCGCCGGCTTCTGGTAGCAAGGGAAGCTTGGAGAACGTTTTGTTCTTCGAGTGCCGAACGAGCAGGATCTCATTCTTCCAGTCGAAATCGTCAACACGCAGCGCGGTGATCTCGCCGGATCGCAAACCGTACCTAGCAAGTAGCATCAGGATTGCGTAGTCCCGTCGTCCACCAAGAGTGCGATCCCGACGGGTGGTGGCCAAGACCTTCTCCACTTCTTCAGCCAGCAGGGCCGAAGGTATGTCTTCATATGCATAGAGGATCGGGCTTGTTACTGACACACTCAGATCGCGCGTGGTTTCGCCGTTTTCGTGTAGATATCGCAAGAATACTCTGATCTCGCTGGTGAGATGCCCGATCGATTTCCTGCGAAGGCCTTGAGTCCGGCAAGACAAGTACGCGTCGATATCACGGACTTGTAGCTCGTGCAGCCGTTTCGGATCACTTCGCTTGCCGAGTCCGCACAGAAATTCAAGGGCTTGGTCGATGCGCTGTACACGTGTCACCCTCGCGAGGCCGCGCAGTTGATCCATCCATATGTCATAGCCGTTGAGCAGCTTGCGATGAAACGCCTCACGCGGCGTCTCCTTTTTCGATGCCGGCTCTGGCGGCCATTTTCGCTGAACGAGCTTTAGGATCAGCCGCAACGGAGCGGTGTGCCCTCGGCGCCATTTCGCGATACTCGGGGGCGCGTGACCATGTCGATTTCGGTACAGGCGCCGTTCTCGGCGCAGGAAGGCCTCTACATCTGCCGGCGTAGCGGTCTCCACCGTTCTGGTTTGACCGTAGAGATATTCGAGGAATCGGCTTGCGATCCGCACGTGACTGCGGCACACGCCAGAGCCGTATCCCTGATCGCGGAGATGTCCCCTGAGCTGTTCAGTCCTTGCCGTATGTTCCGGGTGCTGCATGTGAATCTCCTCGTGAAGAAGAGGAGGGTACACCCGCGATATAATCCGAAGTCCCTCGCCGGGAGATTGGCCCGCAGCCGCCGTGCGACCGGCTTCCTTCGCATTACACGATGCTTCTGATTA
>JASHRR010001326.1 GCA_030037185.1 Xanthobacteraceae bacterium
CTCCTTCCACAAGGTCGCCGGCGTGGAGGAGGCAATCAAGGCCCGCGGAGCAGAACTGCGACTCTTGCCGGAGTACTCGGCAGACCTCAACCCAATCGAAATGGTGTTCCATCCTCTGAAGGCGTTGCTACGCAAAGCGGCGGAGCGCACAGTCAACAGGTTGGAGCGATGCGTTCGCTCCTTCATTCGAGGACTCATATCAAACCCTCCGAATGCGCAGGCTATTTCAGGCACTGCGGCTATGATCCATTATGATCGGGACGTACTGTAACCCAAGACGCGCAGTTGGCTCTTCTGGCTGGGCGGTATAGTGGACGTTTGACCGCAGTGACTGTCAGAGCTGCAAAGGGATGGCGCCGGTCCTCTGACAGCCCTCGCGCAACTGCTGTCTTATTTGGTCCAGGAAGCCTACCGCGCCCACCGGCGAACTGGCTCTCCCCTGGTGGGCTCGCTTTGCGTCCCGGCGGTGAAGGATTGCCACATGTTGGGTCAAGCCATTGAGGAACCTTGCATTTTACCCGCGATGGCGTTAACTGTCGATGATCGCAGTCCGCCAACGCCTATCGGGTCGCGATCACCTTGGTGAATGGCATATCCCGGCAAGCCAAGTCTTTCGGCTCGCGATGATCCCCGGATCCGACCAGGGAGAGCCTGACAGTGGCGACGTGATCTGCTGCATCGGAACGCGCTCGATCCGGCCAAAAAACCGCAAATAATCGCGAAAAGGCGCCCGCCATGAGGCAACCGCTTTCCGGCATCGTGGTTCTCGATTTCACCACGCTTCTCCCAGGCCCGCTCGCCACCCTGATGCTGGCGGAAGCAGGCGCCGAGGTCGTCAAGATCGAGCGGCCGGGCGGCGAGGAGCTGCGGCGCCACCCCCCCTGCATCGACGGCGAGAGCGCCGTCTATGCGCTGCTCAATCGCGGCAAGAAAGCCCTGGTGCTCGACCTCAAGGCGCCCGACGCCCGGGCGCGGCTCGAGCCGCTTCTCGCCCGCTGCGACGTCGTGGTCGAGCAGTTCCGGCCGGGCGTGATGGCGCGGCTCGGGCTTGGCTACGAAGCGGTCAGGGCCATCAATCCGCGGGCCGTCTATTGTGCTTATTACGGGTTACGGTCAGGACGGTCCGCGCCGCAACGAAGCTGGCCACGACCTCAACTACATTGCTGCCACCGGACTTCTCGCGCTTTCTCCCGGCCCGCCAGATCGGCCGACCGTGCCGCCGGCCCTCATCGGCGATATCGGCGGCGGCGCAATGCCGGCCGTGATGAATATTCTGCTCAGCCTGCGCCGCCGCGACGCCACCGGAGAGGGCTGCTTCATCGATATCGCGATGGCGGACGCGATGTTCACCTTCGCCTGGCACGCGCTGGCGTCCGGTTTCGCAGAGCAGCGGTTTCCGGCGCCGGGCGCGGCGCGCCTGACCGGCGGATCACCGCGTTACCGGCTCTACCCGACCAGCGATGGCAAGCTCGTCGCCTGTGCGGCATTGGAGCAGAAATTCTGGCTCGCCTTCTGTGCCGCGATCGGGCTTGAGGCTCGGCTGGCCGATGACGGCGCGGATCCCGCTGCAACTTTGGCGGCTGTCGCCTCCATCATCGTAACGCGGACCGCTCAGCAATGGGAGCCGGTGTTTGCGGCGGCCGACTGCTGCGTCACCATCGTGGCGGACCTTGAACACGCCGTTCTCGATCCGCATTTCGCGGGTCGCGGTCTGTTTGCCCATAAAATCGTCACCGCGAAGGGCACCGTGATACCTGCCCTGCCGGTCCCCATCGATCAGCGATTTCGCCAGGCGCCGCGCACGGTGGCGACGCTGCGGCCAGGCGAAATGAGTGAGGGCCGCAGAGATTGAGGTAGGAAATTCCACGAGACGTTTGGCATTCTCGATTCGAGCGCCGGCAACTCGGTGGCGAGGTGACGAAGGGCGGGCGACAACGTGTGTTGGCGCATAGAGTTTTCTGCTCGAAGACACCACGGCCGCCTCGTCGTGGCGTTTTTGAAACATCCAAGTTGCCTGCAGCCATCGTTGATGTCGCTTATCCTGCGCGTTGGGCGAATATGACGAGCACTCAAAAGCCGTCCAAATCGGAGACACCTATCAGATTTCGAAATTGGCCGGGATGAAACTGTTAACCCCATGACTGCCCCTCCCAAAAGCCAACCACCGGCGCTGGCGCGCCCGCCGACGCGTGCCGCCTCTGCGGCCGTGATCGGCGGCGGCCCCGCCGGCCTCGTGGCCGCGCTAGCGCTGGCGCATTTCGAGATGCCGACGGCGCTCGTCGCGCCCGCCGCCGGCCCCCTTCCCGACCCTTCACCGCAAGGGGAGGTAAGAGTGAGGGCCGGGGCAGGCAACGGAGGGGGCACCGACAACCGCACCACGGCCCTGATGATGCCGTCCGTCAAGGCGCTGGAAACCCTCGGCGTGTGGTCGTCGTGTCGCCATCATGCAGCGCCGCTGCGGGTGATGCGTATCGTGGATGATACCGGCCGGCTGTGGCGGGCGCCTGAAGTGCGGTTCGAAGCGGCCGAGATCGGGCTCGAAGCATTTGCCTGGAATATCGAGAATGCTCACTTGGTCGCGGCGCTGTGGGACCGCGTCGCCGCCATGCCATCGCTCGCCCACCTCGCGACCACGGCGACGTCGCTAAGCATCGGGCAGTCGGGTGTGACCGCCACTCTCGCCGACGGCACCGCGCTCGATTGCCTGATCGCGGTCGGGGCCGATGGACGCAACTCGATCTGCCGCAGCGCTGTCGGCATCGACTTGGAGAGCGCCGCCTACGCGCAAACCGCCCTCACCTTCACGCTCACCCATACCCGCCCGCACCACGACATATCCACCGAATTCCATACTGCCCATGGCCCGTTCACTCTTGTTCCGTTGCCCGGGCTGCGGTCAAGCCTCGTGTGCGTGGTTGCAGATGATGAAGCCAAGCGCCTCGCCGCGCTCACTCCTGCGGCACTCGATGCCGAGATCGAGCGCCGTTCCCATTCCATTCTCGGCAAAATGCATGTCGAGCCCGGACGCCGGGCATTTCCCGTGTCAATCGCGACGGCAAGTCGATTCGCCGCCAATCGGGTCGCGTTGGTCGGCGAAGCGGCCCACCTGTTTCCTCCGATCGGTGCCCAAGGCCTGAACCTCGGCGTGCGCGACGCCGTCGCCATCGCGGAGATTGCCGCAGACATTCACTGCCGCGGCGACAACCTCGCTGACGCGATCGCCGCATATGACTGCCGCCGCCATTCGGACATCGCCAGCCGTTCGATTGCGGTGGACCTCCTCAACCGCTCGCTGCTGTCGGATTTTCTTCCCGTCCAAGGTCTGCGGGGCCTTGCCCTCTATGCCCTCGGCCGCATCGGCCCTCTGCGCCGCGCCGCCATGCGCGAAGGCGTCGCGCCGCGCACCGGTTTGCCGACCCTGATGGGAGGCAACGAGTCCCTATGAACCCATTCAGTTTTGGGATCCGGCCGGTGTGCAGGGGACAGGGTCAGGCGAGGCCGCAAGGCCCACAAGCCCTCCCCAGCGCTCACCGGCTTGGCGGGGAGACACGGCCCGTGCAAAGGGCCGGCACACAGAAAGCCCCGCCTAGCGGCGGGGGCCAAGTCGAAAGGAAGTCGTTTGATCGAACCGCTCACGCACAAAGCCGGGAATTTGTTCCCCCAGCCCCGTCAGGCCCGCCGGCGTGGCCGCGGACGACAGCCGGTTCGGTGCCGCAAACCGCGCTCCGCCGTCAGTGACGGTGAATGAACTTGTGGAACCGGCTCATCTTTCCACCTGCGGTCTTCTCCTGATAGAGGAACGCCAGCTTGGAGGCCTCGAACTTGTCGAAAAACGCATCCCAGTCGACAGGATGGAGCTTTTCATCCTTCACCCCGAAATCGAACCGCAGGACGCCGGCCTCCTCCTTGCCGTGTTCGGTTCCCGTAACGCTGGTCGGATGACCGCCGCGCTTCTGCGCCCACTTGCGGATGGCGGCATGATCGCTGGTTGTCTTGGTTGCTGTCATGACACACCTCCATGTCAGTTCCGCGCGTTGCAGGATCGATCTTTTTGGCGGAATCGACCCCAACGCCATCCTAAAAGTTTAACGCCACTGGTTCCGCCAGGTTCCGCTCAAGGTGCCGCGGCGCTCATTGCGTCAAGTCATCCCGAAGTAGGGTGCGGAAGCGCGCTCGTGGTCGAACCTGGCGCGCGCGCCCCGAATGACTCAGACATCAAAAGCCGTCGCTCCGCCGCGCCGGCTACTCCGGCCAGATGCTGCGGTTTGTGGCGCGTGGGGGGATGCTCGCCATTCAGCGTCATCTGCGCCCCATTGATCGTATTTTTTCACGAGCAGTAGCCGGGGACATTTTTTAAACGTCCCGGCCGCAAGCGCGCTTCAGGCGAGCTTGCGCTCCGCCGGTGGTGCCCAGTGGCTGTTCGCGCGGCGCAACATCCGGAGCCGATCATCGCTTGCGCCGTCGCGGCGGCGCGCGCCCGCTTGCGGCCAATCCTGATGACATCGTTTGCTTTCATTCTCGCCGTTATGCCGCTGGTGCTCGCCACCGGCGCAAGCGCGCGCGCAAGTCACGGTATTCTCCGGCATGCTTGCTTCAACCTGCCTGCTGTTCGTGCCGGCGTTCTTCGTCGTCGCGCAGCAGGTGGAGGAGTGGCGTCGGGCGAACAGCCGACGCGTGGCGGTGGGGAAGTCGAGGGCTAAGGGAATTTTTAGATCGTCAGCTGCGCGTCCCGCGCAGCGCCTGCTTGGCAACGGCGCCCTCTTTTGCGACCACGCCGGGCGGTTCGTCGCCGCAGCGCGTTCGCGGTCTATTGGGCGAGGATACGTTCAGGCTTGGCAGAGCCAAGAACGTGAATGTTTACCCGGGTGGGGCCATCCAATGTTTAGGTTGAGCCCTGTTTTGCAGATTGAGCCTTTCTAGCCGGTAGCGGTTAATGGCTGGTTGCGTCGGTTGACATTGTGCGCAAAACTTTGCCCCTTAGACTTTAGACTTTAGCCAGCAGACTTTAGGCAGCGCGACGTATCTGGCCGTTAATCTTTGCCTGCGCACAAAGCCCCTGGCCAAACCGATACGCCGCGGCTATCTCGTTCGCGATGGCGTTTGAGGCAGCCGTCGAATCGTTCAACATCTCCGGCGGCGCGGCGGCGCAGCCCCAGTACCTGAAATGACTTCTTCTCCTCGCAAAGTTTCCTCCCGAAGAATCGTGCTCATCACCGGCGCCAGCCGCGGCATCGGGGCTGCGACCGCGCGGCTCGCCGCCGCCGAAGGCTACGACGTGGCAGTGAATTACCTGCGCGACAAGGCGAGCGCCGACGCGGTGGTGGCCGATGTCGAGAGGGCTGGGCGGCGCGCGGTGGCGGTACAGGCGGACGTCGCCGTTGAGGGCGAGATCGAACGCCTGTTTGCGACCGTCGATACAAGGCTCGGTCGCCTGACCGATCTCGTCTGCAATACCGGAATAACGGGGCCGTTGTCGCGGATCGACGCGCTCCCCGCCACGGCTGCCCGCGAGGTTCTCGACACCAATGTGTTCGGCTCCTTCCTTTGTGCCCGCGCGGCCATTGCACGCATCTCCACCCGGTTCGGCGGGGCAGGGGGCGCCATGGTGTTCATCTCGTCGGCCATGGCAACGCTCGGCGGGGCCGGCGAATACGTCATATATGCGGCCTCCAAGGGCGCCATCGAAAGCCTCTCCCTTGGTCTCGCGCGCGAGCTTGCCGGGGAGGGCATCCGCTCCAACGTGGTCGAACCTGGGCCGATCGCGACCGGAATCCATCCGCCGGGGCGGCTGGAGCACATCGCCAAAGCGGTGCCGATGGGGCGCCCCGGCACCATGGAGGAGGTGGCGCGGGCGGTGCTTTTCCTGCTCTGCGAGCAGTCCTCGTTCACGACCGGCGCGGTGCTGCGCGTCGCGGGGGGACGGTGATCAGATTGCTTGCGTCCTCGCAGCGACTACCTATGATCGCCCGCTCCTAGGCGCGCCTGATGTTAAGAAGGAGACGTTCATGGTTGCGGCAGTACGTGTGCACAAGCACGGTGGCCCCGAGGTGCTGACCTACGAGGACATCGACATTCCGCCGCCGGGCCCCAGGCAGGTCAGGCTCAAGCAGCATGCCGCCGGGATCAATTTCATCGATACTTATTTCCGCATGGGCATGTATCCGTCGCCGGTCGGCGTTCCGTTCGTCTCCGGCAATGAAGGCGCCGGCGAGGTGATCGCAGTTGGCGATGGCGTCACCGACCTCAAGGTCGGCGACCGCGTCGGCTATGTGACGCCGCTCGGCGCCTATGCGGCCGAACGGAATCTGCCGGCCGAACGCGCCGTGAAGCTTCCGGCGGATATCAGCTATGAGCAAGCCGCCGCCACCATGCTGAAGGGCATGACGGTGTGCTACCTGTTGCGCCGCACTTTCGATGTCAAGAAAGGCACGACCGTGCTGATCCACGCCGCCGCAGGCGGCGTTGGCCTCATCGCCTGCCAGTGGGCGAATGCGCTCGGCGCGACCGTCATCGGTACGGTCGGCAGCAAGGAGAAGGCCGAGCTCGCCAAAGCCAACGGCTGCCATCACACGATCCTATACCGCAATGAGGACTTCGCCGCGCGAGTGAAGGACATCACCGGCGGCGCGCTGTGCGACGTGGTTTATGACGGCGTCGGCAAGACCACCTTTCCCGCCTCGCTCGATTGCCTGCGCCCGCTCGGCATGTTTGTGAGCTTTGGCAGCTCGTCCGGGCAGATCGACGCCTTCAACATCAACCTGTTGCAGACCAAGGGCTCGCTGTTTGCGACGCGGCCGACGCTCAACCACTATGCGGCAAAGCGCGAGGATCTCCTCGAGCTGGCAGCTGAGACTTTCCAAGTGGTAGCGAGCGGCAAGGTGAAGATCCCGGTCAATCAGAGATATCCTCTCAAAGATGCCGAGAAGGCGCACCACGATCTGGAATCCCGGGCCACGACCGGAGCGTCGATTTTGCTGCCGTGATCGGCATTTGCTCGGGGCTCTCGGATGACACGGAAATCGACGCGGCGCGCAGAATGCGCAAAGCTTGCTGCCGGGCCAGCGAAAGGCCGGTGGGCGCGCTGTGGCGCGCCATGCCCGCCCAATGAAGGGCTCGCTTCACGCGAGGGCGGGAGGCGTTGGCTTTGCCCGCCCTCCGGCGCCGGCGCGCTGGGCGCGGTCGTGCTGGCGGCCGTGATGACGGCGCCAACCGCGGCCTTCGCCCAGGCACAGGGACCGCCCACGGATGCGGAAATCCTCGCCCTGATGCGCACCCACTGCGTTGCCTGCCATGCGGTCGAACCGACCCATCAGGCGTTTGCCAAGGCGCCGGCCGGCGTTGTGCTCGAAACCGTCCCGCAGATCGCCGCCAACGCCGCAAGAATCATGACCCAGGTGGTCGTCAACCGCGCCATGCCGCTTGGCAATGAGACCGGCATGACCGACGAGGAGCGCGACCGCATCGCGGCCTGGATCGAAAGCCGCAATAGATGAAGGCGTGGGGCATTGCGGCGACGCTCGGCTTTGCGGTGATCGCGTTCGGCTTCGGCCAGGCGGTCGGCCTCGGCGCGGTGGCGGTGACGGCCGCGATGGGGGCCGATCTGTTGCGCGGCGCCAATGACGGCGCTGCCGTGGCGGTATACTTGCTGGTTGGCAACCCGGCCCAGGTCGTGACGCTGGCGCTTGCCGCTCGCATCACCGGCGAAGACCTGCTCAAGTATTTCGCGCTCGATGTGCCACGGCGGCGCGACCTGATCATCGCAGTCGCCGGAGTTGCGCTGGTGATCCTCGTCGTCGATGCGGTGACGCTCGCGCTCGGACGCGAACTCGTGCCGCCGTTTCAGCTTCAAATCCACCGTTCGGCAGCGGCGGAGGGTGCGCTCATCTCGCTGTGGCTCGCCCTCATCGTGGTGGCGCCGGTGGGTGAGGAACTCCTGTTCCGTGGTTTCCTGTTTCGCGGCTTCGTGCGCGAGCCGCGCGAG
>JASHRR010001327.1 GCA_030037185.1 Xanthobacteraceae bacterium
CAATCGGCGTGGCCGGGGCAGGCCCGGTCACGACCGAGGAGACCACGTCTGAGCGGGAATGCGCTACTGACGCTTCAGTTCGTTCCTCGTTTGGAAATATCGCAGGTCCGGCGGCGGCTGGTCTTTTTTGGCGGGCATCAGGAGACCGTCGGCGCGCAGGATATACATCTGCTTGCCGATGCCGATTAGCTCTGATCCCTCGACGCAACTCGCTTCCCGCCACAGGGGGTGCGGATTGGCGCTGTGCACGTATCTTTTGTCGACCGTCCAGGGCCGCGTCAAAGCATGGTCGATCACGGTAACCTCGTCGTGAATCACCTTGGGGTCGGCTTTGTCGAGATAGAACCGCTCTTTGAAAATAGATTGATTGTCGAAGTGGAGCGGCAGACCGCTGGCGTCGTAGACGCGTGGCCCCTTGAAACCACGCGTTTCGCTTTCCAGCACGTCGTAGGCGCCGTCGCCATCCTCGTCAATCCATCTGCCGATCGAGTAGCCCGCATAGCTCGGCTCGATCTCCTGGGGCCACTCGCGGCCGTCGGTGAAAATTCGACGAACCTGGCTGCCGATCAAAATATAGGTGGTGTCCGGTGTGACAACGAATTCCAGTGGTCCGAATGTCATCATGTGCGGCATACCCGTCGGCATGCAGCGGGCGCGATCGAAATTGTTGCCCTGACCGCCCGCTGCCTGGTCGGCGATGCTGTCCTCCAGCACCTTTTGATACTCCGCAGTGAGTGGGGCCTCCTGTCCGCGTGCCCATGGCTTGGTCTGATCGAACGAGGGCTGGCCCCCGGGCGTGCGCAGACCGGACGGAGAAACCACCGACACCGCGGGGACCCACCGCTCCCAGGCGCCCTTCCATTCGGGGTATCTCGCACGGTCGGCTGCCCTGAGGCCGCTGCAGACCATCACCAAAGCCCCGATCATCCCAATCGTACAGGTCAATTTTCGGCAAAGCATCCATACCTCCCCTTGATCGTTTCACAGATCGTCAGCCGACCGGTCAGTTGTCGAAGGTGAATCGCAGGTCGAACCGATTCCAGCCCCGCCGCAGGCGTCGCCGCTTTCGTTGCGGCAGCGGCCCGCGGACAGGTCTTTGCCTGAAACCTACACCGATTGCCTGTGGCCCTGGAAGGGGCGCGGCGCGGTAACGGACGGTGTGCGGCGATGTCTCACGATGCGTCCGCGCTGCGTCATCCCCCATTGCACGGCCAGATTGGTGATGCAGCGAAGCTCGCCAAGCATTGTTGCGACCGACGGCGCGCGGCTGGCAAAGCAATTCGAGCAGGATGCCTGCGAGGGAACGCCTGGCAGACCCGGGCGTTCTCAGTCGAGGCTTTGCCGGGCATCGACAACCCAATCGAGAGCGGCTGTACGTTGACGCGGCCGGTCCGCTCGCGGAGATACACCATGACCGTGACGCGACCGATGGTGGCGCTTGCTGTTGCATTTGGTGCGCTCATCTCGACGGCAGCCTCGGCATTCGACAAAGGGCAATGGAACGACGTCCCCGAACACGTGCGGTCCTGGTTCAAGTCCCTCCGCAGTCCCAGCGGGATACACTGCTGTGACGTGGCCGACGGGCATCCCACCGACTGGGAGATTCGCCCGACCGGCTACTACATTCCCAATCCCATCGATCCTACAGGCGAATGGATTGCGGTGCCTGCCGGGGCCGTCGTCCACAACGCCGGCAATCCGGTGGGTGAAGCGATTGTGTGGTGGACTATGGTCGCAATCGATGAGGATCAGACCAGCATTTTCATTCGCTGCTTCGTACCGGGCGATGGCGCCTAGGCATCTGCGAAAGGTGAAGGGGTTCTCGCCGTTGCCCCGGGGACCCATCATCGACCTCGCCTTCGCTCTTTGTCCTGATTTTCTTGCATTCGCCTCGTCCGCAACGAGGCTTGCGGCGTTGACGCCGATGCTCTGCGGATCCTTTCCTCGCTGCCCTTGGTACCGGTGACGGCCGCCCGCCCTGACATCCCTCCGACAGGCCCACCGCCGAATGGGACTATCATCGATCAAACCCAGGCGGCGGCGGTCTGATTTGGCGGCATCATTGGGCTTCACCATTGGGCTCGCCGCCAAGCGTCTTGAGCGCGGGCGCAAGTTGCGGGTCGAGGCGGGCCGCCTCTTTGAAGTCGCGTAGAGCCCGGTCGTTTTCACCCTTGGCGCGGTAGGCGCGCCCGCGGTTGTCGTAGGCATTCGCGAGCTTGGGGTCGAGCCTGATCGCCTCGGTATAATCGGCGACAGCGTGGTCGTTATCGCCCTTTGCGGCGTAAGCTAAACCCCGATTATTATAGAAAGCCGCATACTTGGAATCGAGCCGGATTGCCTTGGTATAGTCGGCGATGGCATGCTCATAGTCGCCCTTGGCGCGGTATGCGCGTCCGCGATTGGCGTAAGCGCTCGCCACCTTGGGATTGAGCCTGATCGCTTGAGTATAGTCGGCGATGGCGTGCTCATAGTCACCGTTGGCGCCGTATGCGACACCGCGGTTATTGTAGGCGATCGGATATCTGGGATCAAACCGGATAGCCTCGGTGTAGGCGATAATGGCGCGTTCATTGTCGCCCTTGGCGCCATACGCGAAGCCGCGGGAGAAAGCATATTTCGGCTCGAGCCCGCTCCCCTCCTTGGAATACGTGAAAACGCGGTCGGCCTCGCCCTTGAGCATGTGTTCTATATTCTCGCCCCCGGCTATCTGAGGATTGGAGGGCGCAAGGCCGCGTTGCCTTTCGCGTTTGCGCACGAGCGAAATCGCTCGACTAAACGCATCCCTGAGATCAGATGTGCGACGCAATGCTGTGTTGAAAAAGGCGTCGCCGAAATAGGTCCACTCGTTTCCATTTTTACAGCCGAAAGATGAGTGATCGGCGTCCGCCGCGGTAATGACCAGCGTGTCGGGGTCAGCGAGTGGGCGTATGAAAACCCCGGAATAGCACGCTGAAATGATCACCACCCGGTGCCGTACCGGCAAATCGTCAAGCGCGGTGACGAGATTCAGCGGCGACAATGTTTCATCGCGAGTCGCTGTCTTCACTTCAAGTCCGGCCTGGGAGCCATGAGATGTCAGGATGACAAAAAGAATATCGTTTTGAACGTCCATCGCCTTGGCGGCCGATTGCAACGTTGCTGCGAGAGACTCACGCGTCGCATCCTCGCGGCTCTTGGTATTGGCGCGCACGATCGCGGGACTCGCGCCGAAGCGATCAGCGATAATCCGGGCTGCGCCCTTCGCCTCACTCTCGAATACGCTTTGCTCGCCGTACAATCCAAACGCCACGACGGTGACCTTCGGCGTGAACCCGGCGCCGTATGAGATCGACGCCGGCGCAAGGGCAAAGAAAAAGGCCGCAAGCCATGACGCTCGCCGAATATGGCCAATGCGAAGTGTTGCTGTGTCAGCCACCATTGTCCTCAACTCAATCGACACCGCGCTGCGCCGTGCGTCCCGTTTTATAAGCGGTGATAAGGGCGCGCGCAGCGCTACGCTATTGCGCCTCTGCTTCGGCTCTTCGAAGCTGCTGCGACACGAGAGGTCCGCGGTCGGCGAAGCCTATTCTCTCGGTCGCCTGAATAAAGCCCGCAAATCGTTTTCCGTTCCTTTCAAGTCGTGCATTTCATGGCAATATTCGAAATGCAGGGATTTGGAAAAATAGCCGTCGGCCAACGCGAAATACTCGATACCTTGATAATCAAGCCAGGCGTGATGCCTGTGCTGAAACACGTCATGCCACGCGCAATCTCGGCACCAAACTGATACTCACCCGATCCCCGCTGGTTCCACGCCGCCAGCGGCCGGCGCGCCGGGGACTACCCGAAAAAACAGCCAACCCGCAAAGAAACATTAAACGTGTTTGTACGTTAACCAACCACTCAACACGAAAGCGGAACAATTTCCGCAGGAGATACAAGCATGTGGAACATTAAAAGGTACGCAACGATAGCAGCTGTCGGCACGGGTCTCGTCGCTGCGGCGGCAACCTCGGCTTCGGCTCAGTGCGGTTGGGGCTGGGGTGGTTACCCGGCGTTTGGTGCGGCCGGCTGGGGCGGCGGCTGGGGCGGCGGCTGCGGCGGCTACGGTTTCGCCGGCTACGGCGGTTGCGGCGGTGGCTACGGCTTGGCCGGTTACGGTGGCGGCTGGGGCGGCGGCTGGGGCGGCTGGGGCAGCTGGCCGGCTTACGGCTACGCCGGCGGTTGGGGCTGTCATGCGCACCATCGGGTGCATGGCTACGGCGGTTACGCTTTAGCCTACATGCCGCGGCACTATCGATCGGGCTACGCTTATGCCGCCTACAGCCCGCGGCATAACCGGCTCGCCTACGCAGGGTCCCATCATCGGCAGCTTTACGCCTCCGCCCATAGCCTGCGATATAGCTCGAATCATCCGATGAGGCAGCACTTTCTCGCTTCTCTGTAACAGGGCGGCGTCACGGATAAACCACTAGATCGCGCGCTTCTCAAAAAGCGAACGAAAGTCGAAAATAGTCATCGCCTCGAGTGCAAAGGCACTCGCAATAACCAGACGGCGAGCGCTGTTAATCCACAGCGCTCGCTTAGCCAGGACGGGCTCTTCCACATGAGCGGAGCCACGGGATATGCAAATGTCCCGTGGCTCTTCCTTTTAGTTGCCGCGTGTGCGGTGAAATACAGCGGTCGGCGCGCAGCTACAGGAGGCGAGGTCGCAAATATTATTGAAATGCAACCTCGGCAAAGCTTCGCAGCTTGCGTGAATGCAAGCGTTCCGATCCCTGAGATTTGAGCTTTTCCAGCGCTTTTAGGCCGATCTCGAGATGTTGGCCGACGCGCTGCCGATAGAACTCGCCAGCCATAGCGGCGAGCTTGATTTCTCCATGGAGGGGTTTATCCGAAACGCAGAGCAACGTGCCGTAAGGTACGCGGAAGCGAAAGCCGTTGGCAGCGATTGCCGCCGACTCCATGTCGAGTGCGATGGCGCGCGACTGCGACAGGCGTCGGATGATGGCGGGATCACCGATCTCCCAATTCCGATTGTCCACGCTCGCGACCGTTCCTGTGCGCATCACGCGCTTTAGCTCGAAGCCACCGAGCCCGGTAACCTCGCTGACCGCTTGCTCGAGCGCCACCTGCATCTCGGCGAGTGCCGGTATCGGCACCCACAGCGGCAGTTCCTGGTCGAGTACATGGTCCTCCCGCACATAACCGTGGGCAAGGACGTAATCGCCGAGCTTCTGCGTGCTTCTGAGGCCCGCGCAGTGCCCCAGCATCAACCAGGCATACGGCCTGAGCACGGCAACATGGTCGGTGATGGTGCGCGCGTTCGACGGGCCGGTGCCGATGTTGATCAACGTTATTCCTCGACAGCCGGATTCGACCAGATGGAAGGCGGGCATCTGCGGCATGCGCTGCGGGCCCGCCCCGCTGTTCCCTCCGCAGAGACGCGTGTTGCGCGTGGTGACATTTCCGGGCGCGACAAAGGCTTCGAAGCGGGCTTGGGCCGTGTCCATGCGCTCGTGGCACAACTGCGCGAAGGCGTCGACGTAGAATTGATAGTTTGTGAAGATCACGAAGTTCTGGAAGTGCTCCGGGTCGGTGCCGGTGTAGTGATAAAGCCGGTGCAGAGAATAGTCGACGCGCGCGGCGCGAAACAAAGCCAGCGGTTCCGGTGACCCGGGCGGCAGCTGCAGCGTGCCATTGGCGATCGCGTCATCCATGGCGGCGAGGTCCGGTGTATCGAATAC
>JASHRR010001328.1 GCA_030037185.1 Xanthobacteraceae bacterium
CGGACGATTGGGATCGTCGATGGCCACGTTGAAGCGGGCGAGCCGCAGCCCGGCCGCGATCGCAAAGACCATGGCCGCGATCCAGCCCGCCGACTTGGCCTCATGCAGCGCCCAGAAATAGAGGGTCACGCCGGGCGCGACCCCGAAATTCACGAAGTCGGCGAGGCTGTCGAGCTCGGCGCCGAAGCGCGAGGTGCCCTTGAGGAGCCGCGCCACGCGCCCATCAAGGCCGTCGAGCACAGCGGCGAAGACGATCGCATAAACAGCCCATTCGAACGTGCCTTCTGCAGCCAGACGAATCGCCGTCAGGCCCGCGCATAGCGCAAGCAGGGTGATCAGGTTGGGCACCATGGTGCGCACCGGAACAGCGCGAAACCGGCGCCGGCCCGATGGTCCGTGCTCGAACGGGGAACGCAAGGAATATCGCATATCCGCAATATAGCGGTTTGCTCGCCGATTTCCCAGCCGCAGTCGAACGGAACGTCAGCTGCTCTCTGCGTCGCATCCACATCCGTGCACAAGCCCTTCGCGCGATCGTTTTACAAATCGTGTTCGCGGCGATACTCTGCCTTCTGTCGTGGATCTGACTCTGGTGTCGCGCTGATGAATCCGATCGTGCGAGCCATGCGGGCAAACATTGCCCGGCGAGACAATTGGGCGCAGATTCGCATCGGCGCCTGTGCGCTGCTGTTGCCGCCCCTTACGCTCGGCGCGGCCTTTTATTCGATGCTGGCTGCCCCCGACGAAGGCGCAGCGCGGCCTCCCGGCACCGCCGCCAAGACTGAGGTGGTGCGGCCCGAATTGCGGCGCGAGGCGCGGGCCGTCGGCCCGGACCCGCAACCTGAGGCACTGTCGATGATTGCGAACCCGGACCAGCCGGCGCCCGAGCCCGGCGTTTCAGCGTCCTGGCCTGCCCCGGCGGAAGCTTCGAGGGCCTTGCTGCCGCGCGCGCTCGTGCCGCCCGGCCAAGCATTCCCCCAAGTGCCGCCGCCGGCCGCTCAGACACCTGCCGCTCACCCGCCATCTGCCGCAGCCGCGCCGCCTTCCGCCGATGGACCTGCGGCGCCACCTGCGGCGCGCAAACATGCACGCGGCGAGACTGCGGCTGCCCGCCGGAACGCCCAGCGCAACGAACATGCATTCTCGTTTAAAGATTGGCTCCAGCAGCTCGGCATCGTCCCGCGCAATACGCGCGGCTGACGCCGGTCGCGGCGGCCCGCCGATCCTGGGTGATTACCCCCGCGAACACTTCCGCTTGAGGCTACGATCGGTGTACTCTCGTGCTCGTGACGAACGGCGGCCCGCGCAAGCTTAGCCCCGGATTGAGCGAAGCGAAATCCGCAAAACCGGCGTCGCAGCCACAACCGCCGATGAGTTATCACCGGGGCCAGACCCGGTGGACCAGTTGCTAACGCTGCTGTATGCGGCGCCCGGCCAGCCGGATTTATACCAAGGGGGTGTCATGTCCTATCGGATGGCAATCGGCGCAACTGTGGCGATGGTGCTGGGCGCGGCCGTTGTCGGCGCGCAAGCTCATGATGAATCGAAATATCCCGATTGGGCCGGACAATGGAAACGGCCGCGCGGGGTTGGCACCCAATGGGATCAGACCAAGCCGATCGGGCTCGGCCAGCAGGCGCCGCTCACGCCTGAATTCCAGGCGGTGCTGGAGGCGAGCATCAAGGACCAGGCGGCCGGCGGCCAGGGCAACGACCCCCACGTCACTTGCGTCAGCAACGGCCTGCCGCGGATCATGACCGCCACCTTCCCGATCGCTTTCGTGATAACGCCGACCGTTACCTACGTCCATTTCGAGGCGTTCATGCCGCGCCGCATCTACACCGACGGCCGCGAATTTCCGAAAGAGCAGGAGCCGAGCTATCAGGGCTACTCCATCGGCAAATGGCGCGATACCGACGGCGACGGCCGCTACGACACCCTCGACGTGATAACCCGCAACTTCAAGGGCCCGCGTACCTACGAGGCCAGCGGACTGCCGCTGCATCCGGACGAGGCGTCGATCATCCTGGAGCGGATTTCGCTCGACAAGGACAATCCGGACCTCATGCACAATCAGATCACCTCGATCGATCATGCACTGACACGGCCATGGACGATCACCAAGACCTATCGGCGTGACCGCAATGAATTGTGGCAGGACTACAATTGCGACGAGGCCAACAATCATGTGGTGATCGGAAAGGAAAATTACTTCCTTTCCGGCGATGGCCTGCTGATGCCTACCAAAAAGGACCAACCGCCGCCGGATCTGCGATATTTCAGGCAAACCCGAAAGTAGCTTCAGATTGTGAGCTGCCCGGAGCTAGCGTTGATTGGCCGCCCAGCTCATCAGAATTTCCGGGCGCCAAGGCTCCCGGCTTCGCCGGCACAGGAAGCACCTTGGTCGCAAGAGGGCGTCAGGCCACCTGCGGGGCGAGCGACGCCCTCCGTCAACTGCGGCTTTAGGCTGCCCACCTCGAGGGGGCCTGGTTGACACGCCGGGCGGTGCAGGGGGCGATGTAAGCGAAATCCGACCGGCGCTGCCGGCTGACGCGCTGATTTTGCGGATTTCGCTTGACCTCAATCCGGGCTAGAGGTTTGGGAGCCCAGTCAAGCCGCACAAAGCGGCGTTCACAGGGAGGAGGACATGCGTGACCGAAGCACCTTGGCGCTGACAGTTGCGCCGCTTGCGGCATTGCTGGCGTTCATGGCCTGCGCCGTCGCGGCCGGGCAAGAGATCAAATACCCCGATTGGAAGGGGCAGTGGCGTGGCGTCCTGCGCGTTGGCAGCTTCGGCGGGCAGCCGTCCTTCGACCCGACCAAGCCGTGGGGCAAGGGCCAGGAGGCGCCGCTGACGCCCGAATACCAGGCGATCCTCGAAGCCAACCTCAAATCGCAAGAGCAGGGCGGCTTCTTCGATTGGCGCGGCGCCACCTGCCTCGGCTTCGGGATGCCCCTGATCGCATATGGCTTCCAACCCATCGAGTTCATCGTCACCCCGCAAACCACTTATATGCTGATCGATTGGGTTGAGCACACCCGCCGCATCTACACGGACGGCCGCGACTGGCCTGAAAACATCGAGCCCACGCTCGTCGGTTACTCGATCGGCAGATGGCTCGATGAGGACAACGATGGACGCTATGACGTGCTGGAGGTCGAAACCCGCGGCTTCAAAGGTCCCCGTCACTACGATGCCGCCGGCCTGCCGCTGCATCACGACAACCAGTCGATCTTCAAGGAGCGCATCTATCTCGACAAGAACGACAAGAATATCATGCGCAACGAGATCACGGTTTACGATCACGCCCTGACGCGCCCCTGGACCGTGACCCGCAGCTACGTCCGCAGCTCCAACCCGCGGCCCGAGTGGGGAGAATTCATCTGCGCGGAAGGCAATTCGTGGACGAAGATCGGCAATGAAGCCTATTACCTGAGCGCTGACGGTCTGTTGATGCCCACCCGCAAGAACCAGCCGCCACCGGACCTGCGCTATTTCAAGCAGACGGGAAAGTGACTACTCCCCACGGCTAAAGCCGGGGGACTACCCCCTGCCGCAGCCGTAGGTTCCTTCAACAAGCGCCTGTCGTTGCTTGCAGCGTTTACGTCACGATCAGGAACCGCACCGCAATCGTCAAAAGTCCGGTCTCTTCTTCGCAGGCCTGCGATACCTCCTCGAAGGCGGCAGACAACCGCACTCCGGACAGGTCTGGGTAGTCAGATGCTCGGGAACTTCAAGACACATGCCGCCGCCGCACAATCGCGATTTTTACCTCAGCATGGTCCTGAAGTCCGACCAACCGGCATCGAGAACGCTCTTTGCCATGTTGGTAGGAGCGAGTTTCGATGGGCTAACATTGCCAAGTGCGCGGCTCGCGTTCACTCTATGACGACGTTGCGACGCTATAGGCTAAATACGAAGATCATCGTGGCACTTTTGCCGAGGTTGCGCTTCTCGGGCGTGGTGGCGAGACGGCCCATGGAGTTGCGGGTCAGACCAGTGCTGATCGCGATGTATTGCTTGCCATCGACCGCATAGGTCATCGGCGGCGCGTTGATGCCGGTGCCGACGTTGAAGCTCCACAGCTCTTCAAGGGTCTCGTCATCGAGGGCCATGACGGTGCCTTCGATCAGCGCCGTCACCACGATTCCACCGGCCGTCGCCAGCGCGCCGCTGGTGTTCGCATACGGCATCGGCTTGCGCTGTTTGAGCTCGCCGGTCGCCACATCGACCACCGCGATGCCGCTTGACAGCCGCCCGTCATAGCCGAAGTCACCGCCGTCGAACTTGCCGCGCACGTGGCGGGTCTGGTCGCGCGTAATATTGGTGCAGCCTTCGAGTTCCGGGATGTAGAGCAGTTTGGTCCTCTGGCTGTAGGCCGCCGACCAGAAATTGTTGCCGCCCGGCACGCCGGGGCAGACGCCGCTCGTTTTCGCGCCGGTGAGAATGTTGGCCACCGGATCTGCGTAAGTCTGCAGGTCCTTGGCAGGATCGTAATCCGCGGGTTTGCCGGTCTTGGGGTCAATGCCCTTGGTCCAGGTGACGCGCGACACGTATTGCGTGGCCTTCAGGAACTGTCCGTTCTGCCGGTCCAGCGAATAAAAGAAGCCGTTGCGCGCCGCGTGGGCGAGGAGCCTGCGATCCTCGCCGTTGACCTGGCCGTCGATCAGGATGTGGGTGCCGGTCTCGTCGTAGTCCATCGTGTCGTTCGGCGTGTACTGATGGAACCAGCGGATGCGTCCGGTCGCGGCGTCGAGGGCCAGCACGCTGTCGGTGTAGAGATTGTCGCCCGGCCGATAGGATGAGTCGTATTTGGGCGTCGGGTTGCCCACTCCCCAATAGGTGATGTTGGTGGCGGGGTCGTAGGAGCCCGTGACATAGAACGCGCCGCCGCCGGTCTGCCAGGCGTTGTTCCGGTCCTTCCAGGTCTCCGCCCCGGGCTCGCCCGGCGCCGGGATCGAATACGTCTTCCACAAAACATCGCCCGTCTTGGCATCGAGCGCCGTGAGCCAGCTGCGCGCACCGGAATCGCCGCCCGAGGAGCCGACGATGACGGAGTCCCTGAGCGCGAGCGGCGCTGCGTTAAGCGTGATGTCCGGCTGGTCGCGCAGGTTGCGCTCCCACGCCACCTTGCCGCTGTCGCGGTCGGTCGCGATCACGCGGCCGTCATGGCTGGTGACGGAGATGACGAGATTGCCCCACAGCGCGACGCCGCGGTTGCGGTCGATCTTCTCCTGGCCCGGGTCCATTTTCCACACGATGTCGCCCTGCCGGCCGGAGCGCACGTCGATCTTGTAGACCACGCCCCAGGCGTCCGTGACGTACATGAATCCGCCGTCCACCAGCGGCGTCGCGGTCAGGTTCTCATTGCCGCTGGTGCCGCCGAGCGCCACCGCGAAGGCAAGCCGCAGGCCCTTGACATTGGTTTTGTTGATCGCCGCGAGCGCTGAGTACCGCTGCGCCGAATAGTCATGGTGATTCATGAGCCAGTTGTAGGGCTCAGGTTTGAGAAGCCGCTCGTAGGTCACGTCGGCGGCGCCCGCACTGCCGGCGATGGCAAGCGCCATGCAGGCGATGATCGAGGTTGAAGATATCCTGCCCATTGGCGTCGCCTTCCCTAAGAATATTCCTGCGGCGATGCCGCCTTGCTTTGCGGCGCAAAATGAGCGCCGCTTCCTCTTTCCGCGGGCGGAGATGGGCTACCCGACCCGGTAGCTTCGCCCCGCATCGCCGCTCGCGAGGTCGGCAATAATAGTCTCCCCGGCCGTTGCCGTCTGTCCCTCCGCGACCTGCGGGCGGATGCCCTCGGGTAAGTAGACATCGACCCGCGAGCCGAACCGGATCATTCCGATCCGCTCGCCGGT
>JASHRR010001329.1 GCA_030037185.1 Xanthobacteraceae bacterium
AGCACGGCGTCCCTCCAAGCCGCGGAGTTACTCCACTCTTGGGCCCTATCCAGGCTCTCGAATCGAAACAGAACAACAGATTTTGGGCGGTCACCAGCAATCTGCACACTATTTCCCAAACCCCCTGGCAGGGCACCGCCACCGCGCAAGAATTTGCCTCCATGGTCCCGAACGGATTTCTGAGCGATCGGTACAAACTCTTTGGCATATGCATCATTGTTCGTGGGATCGAACTCATAAATCACATAGGCCGCAGGTTTAGCCTGAGCGTGAAGGCCCTGAACTACTACGGCTGCACTACCCACACAAAGTAGCACGGCAGCAGAGATTAACATAAATGAACGTTGCATGGTTTGCTCCCGATTAGCACGGCTAACACAGCACAGCGCTGCTGAGCGCCCTACGAGCTAAGGCCGTCTGAAAAACGAGACGATAGTGCTCCTCGTCCGCGGCGAACAACCCCTAGAGGTTGCGGATAGGTATTCGAATTTCTTCGGAGAGGTCAGAAGTTCTCCTGACCTCCGATGTTGATTTCTACTTCTTCAGATTGACTGCGATATCGAAGTAAATATCGGTTCCTGTCGGAAGTATTGGCTGTCGTTGACCAACAAGTGTCCCTTCACCTTTGACTCCAGCGAATCGACCTTTCCCACCTATAACCTGGACCGTTCCTTTGACGTTGGCCCTTGGACCTTCGACCTTAACATCGTTGGTGTTCGTCAGCCACAGCACCGAGCCATCATCGAGCGTTACGCTCATATACACCGGCATAATTCGCCCCGAACCTTTCACAAAATCGCTGATGCTGACGAAAGAGGTTTGGCCGATGCTTCCATCCGGGAATGTTGCGAGACCTGCGAAACGCGCCATGCCAATCACATGTCCATCAACGTCCCCGATTTCCTGACTGTTCACAGATACGCCATGTGCGATGATTCGAAACTTCATGGTTTCATCTGCCATTGCCGAAGTGGCGAGGATTGCAGCAATAGCCGCGATACCAAGCTTATTCATTGGTTTGGTTCCTTGGATTCGAGCGTGTGGAGGAAACTTAAGAGCTGCCTCAAATCAGGTTTTGTTAATGGTTTCGCAATCAGATGCGAAAGAGTTGCCAACTTCGGAAGGTAGTTCCGTCATTGCGAAGGGAGTACAAACCTCCACCGCAATCGTTGCCGGGAATGCAATACTTCCTCCGTGCCACCCTGTTCCATTCTAGACACTGCGCGCAATCAGGCCCAAAATTCGGACCACTACAATTCTTGCGCTGCACGGCGCGGGGCGACTTCTGGCCGTCACGCCGCTTTTCCGTGCGCTAAGGCATGCACATCAGCGGTGGTCAGGGCTTTGCCACCAATGCCCCAGTCTCCGCTTTCCACCTCTTCCACGACGCACCAGGTGACACCGCGCATGTTCTCGCCTTCGATCGAGACCATGGCGTCAGTCAATTTACTGATAATCTGGCCTTTCTGTTCTTTGCTGAACACGTCCTTGATGACGCGAACCTGAATGAGGGGCATTCGATTTCTCCGATCGTCTATGAACGAGTTGTTGTCGGGTCGTGCAAGCAGACGAGTATTTCTGCTGCTCTGACTGCTTGACACGGGGGGTCATCGTGCCGAACACTGGTCATGATTGTAATGGACAGTTTGGCTGTCAGTCAGCATGACTGTACTGGTCCGGCGAGCGGGCCAATTCCAGGAAGGGAAATCGGCATGCTGCCCCTCACTATCAGCCAGAATAGCGGCCAGCCTCTTTGCGACCAGATTGTAGCCGGCATCAAGCGACAGATCGACGATCGGCATCTGCGGCCTGGCACGAGGCTGCCGTCGATTCGCAACTTTGCCGAAACTCACAATGTCAGCCGCTTTACGGTGGTCGAGGCGTACGATCGCCTGGTCGCAATGGGCTATCTGCATTCGCGCCGCGGCGCCGGCTTCTACACGGCCCCGCATCGAGAGGCTGCGCATCCCACGCCCTCCGATAATCACAAGCGCAACGAGCAGCTGGTTTGGCTCATCCGTCGACTGCTGGAGGCTGACGAAAGCACGATCCTTGCAGGCGGCCCGTGGCTGCCGAATTCGTGGCTCGATGAAGGTGGTATCCGCCAGAGCCTCAACGTGCTGGCGCGCAAGAACGGCGCGTTTCTGCTCGAATACGGGCAGCCGTTCGGGTATCTGCCGTTGCGCGAACATCTCGCGCAGATGCTGGCAACACTCGGCATCACCGCCCGCGCGGGCCAAATTCTGCTGACGCAGGGCACCAGCCAGGCGCTCGAACTCGCCATCCGTTATCTGCTCAAACCCGGCGACGCAGCGCTCGTAGACGATCCCGGCTATTACAACATGTTTGGCAACCTGCGCCTGCACGGCGCCGACATGCTGGCTGTGCCGCGCAATCGCGATGGGCCCGATCTCGCGGTGCTTGAAGAGCTCGCCGCAGCACACCGGCCAAAGGTCTATTTTACCCAGTCGGTGATGCAGAACCCGACCGGAACCGATATGACCCCGCATGTGGCTTTCAAGGTGCTGCAGGCCGCAGAGCGCCACAATTTCATGGTTGTGGAGGATGACATCTTTTGCGATCTGCAGGCGACGGTCACGCCACGCCTTGCCACGCTCGATCAGCTCAACCGCGTCATCTACGCGCGCAGCTTTTCCAAGACGCTATCGGGGAGCCTGCGCGTCGGTTTTATCGCCTGCGCGGAAGGCATTGCCAACGAGCTCGCCGACATCAAGATGCTGACGAGCATCACCACATCACAATTCACCGAGCGTCTGGTGTATCTGATGCTGGTGAATGGCCACTACCGCAAATACCTGTCGCGTTTGCACGAGCGACTCGGAGAGGCGCGCCTAAATGTCGTGCGAGCCTTCGAACGCATGGGACTTGAGTTATTCGTGGAGCCCACTGACGGGATGTTCGTCTGGGCGCGATTACCCCAAGTCGAAGACGCGCTCGCACTGGCGGAGGCCTCACAGCGTGACGGCATCACGCTCGCGCCGGGCGCTGTCTTTCGCCCGCACCTCGAGCGGTCGCCGTGGATGCGGTTCAACGTCACCGTCTGCGACGACTCGCGCGTGCAGCGCTGGCTGCAGCGGCAGTGCAAAGCAGGGTAAATCGTGGCCGGTAGGTGTATCCAGAAATCGCACAACTGATGTTCGATGCCGCTTGCCAGCCCGACGCGCTGCTTTCATTTACTGATGGAGGCTCTACACGAATTCACTTGACCCAAGGAGAACAAAATGATCAGACTTTTTGCTGCTGGCATGACTTTTCCTTAGGGGTTTAGAACGAGCGGATCCTCCTTCGCGAGAATTTAGAAGTTGATCGTTGGAATATTCCTTAATTTGTAACCACATAACTGCGCCCAAAAAAACGTCCACTTAGGCACCAACAGTCAGAGGCACCCATGGCCGACGCCAATCCCCCTGCCAATAATGGCGTGAACGTCGAAGCGTTGATCGCCGCTCGCGAGGCACTCGCCAAGGCCCCCGAGGCCGCCCAGTTCAGATGGCGTGCATCCTGCGAATGGAAGAACGGCACTCACAGCCACTCTACGGTCGAAGGCTTCTACGGCCTGGGGCAAGAACAGCAGCGCAAGGCTACATTTACCTTCGATGCCGATCACCCCGAAGTTTTTGCCTCAGAGGACAAAGGTGCTACGCCAGTTGAGTACGTATTAGTCGGGTTGGCAAGCTGTCTGACTGCAGGCATCGCCGCGGTCGCCCAACACAGAAACATTCAATTGCGCTCGGTTACGGCGACCATTGAAGGGGACATGGACATCCAGGGCATCCTCGGTATGGACCGAGATGTCCGCAATGGTTTCGGCGGTATCAAGCTAACCTATAAGATAGACGCCGACGCGAAACGCGACGAAATTGAGGCCCTCATTGCACAATCACAGAAGCGGTCAGCAGTGTATGACATCGTGACCAATCCGACGAATGTGATGGTCGTCGTGAATTAAGCCAACTCTCAAGCAATCGCGTTATGAGGGAACGACCCAATTAACATTGTCACGGTGGCCGTCATCGGTGCTGGGCACGCCGGTCTTGCCATGAGCCGCTGCCTGACCGACCGGTCGATCGATCATGTGGTGTTGGAGCGGGGTGAGGTCGCTCACACGTGGCGAACCGAGCGGTGGGAATCGCTGCGACTTCTAACGCCCAATTGGCAGAGCCGACTCCCCGGCTTCGGTTACAAAGGCAGTGACCCGGACGGGTACAGGACGCTGCCCGAGGTCATTGACTTCATCGCGAGTTATGCGAAGGCGATCTCCGCGCCCCTGCGAACCCACACCACTGTTACATCGGTGCGCCGCGTCGAGGCGGGATACCTACTGCGCACGGATCAAGACGACTGGCAATGCCGGGCAGTCGTACTCGCTTCCGGCGCATGCAATATCGCGCGCGTTCCGAGCTTTGCCAATCTGGTGCCCTCGACGATCGTAAGCCTCACCGCTAGCAGTCACCTTGATCCGTGGGCAGCAGGTAGCCCGCCTCGGTGCGGCGCACCGACGTAACAGTGGTGTGGGTTCGCAGGGGCGCGGAGATCGCCTTCGCATAACTCGCGATCGCTGCCTGACCGACCGGTCGATCGATCATGTGGTGCTGGAGCGGGGGGTGAGGTCGCTCACACGTGGCGAACCGAGCGGTGGGAATCGCTGCGACTCCTAACGCCCAATTGGCAGAGCCGACTCCCAGGCTTCGGATACGAAGGCAATGACCCGGACGGGTAAAGGACGCTGCCCGAGTCATCGCTGCCTACCGAGAAAGGGGCAGTGAAAAAGTGCTGTCGGCAGGCATTTCCACTCGCAGCGATCGCGATTTTTCAGACGGCCTTAGCTCGTACTTAGGGCCCGCAGGCTTTTGGAGCGTCGCTGGATGCTGTGCGGCCCTGCTATCGGGAGTAAACCATGCAACGTTCGTTTATGTTAATCTCGGCCGCAGTGATACTCTGTGTGGGTATTGCTGCCGCGGCAGTTCAGGGCCTACATGCTCAGGTCAAACCTGTCGCCTACGTCATTTTCGAGAACGCGCCCACGGACCGGGATGCACTTGCCAAAGAATTCGTTCAACTTGCTCAGAAATCAGTTCGAGACTACGGCGGCAAATTCCTCCGCGGGGGCGGACCCGTAGGAGAACTCACCATGGGCGCGAAGCTTCTATCAATTGCCGGCGACCCGCCCAAGACCATCATTATATTTCAATTCGAGAATCTCGATAAGGCGCAAGAATGGAGTAATTCCTCATCTTGGAGAAGCCTCGTACCAATTGGGCAGAAATATACCTCGTATTTCCGCATGTATGCAGTTGAAGGCCTATCTCAATAAAGAGGATGGCCCTAGCCTACGTGGTTCGTAGAGCTTACAATTCCCACGCATGAGCCAGCCGCAGCGGCGGCGTTCCGATGCGGCACGGCCCCCCTCAGATCACCTGTTCCAATTCTCGCTCCGCTCCCGCTGCACGGCGATGCTGGCGGGATTGCGGACCTTGATCCAGGCGCGGCACGGGAGGCGACTCGCGGGATACCGGCGTTTTCACAATGCCGTGGTCAGCAACGATTACTTATGGCCGCGGCGCGACTTCGGACTGGGACGAGCGCATCTGCGCCACAAATGTGGAACACGACCTACTAGTTCCAGTGTCCGGCTGGTGTTGGCGGCGGCAGACTTGGGGCGAAAGAGGTGTCGAGTCAAGGCAGCACCGGATCGTCCGCTACGTCATACGTAGATCAGTCAGCTTGGGGCGTCTGCATCTCTACGCACCTCTTTGAGCCGATCTTCTCTTGTCAACTACGGAAACGGGGAAAGCTTGTAATTTAGGCCGACGCGAGCGATTGCATAATGCAGATCGAACTCCTTGGAGCGTGTGAAGTCAAAGATTCCCAGATCAGCCGTCGTCGCGTTGCCAAGATCGAAGTAAAGCCCCTCCAGTTTGGCGCTCCAATTATTCGTGATCGCATACTCGATGCCGCCGCCGGCGGCCCATCCCGCTTTGGTCACGCTCGCGTTGGAGGGATAGGACGAGCCGACATTGGGAGCAATTAGATTCGACGACAATGATGCCGCGCCATAAGCGGCCCCGCCTGTCGCATACAGGAGAACGCGATCGATTCCGGCATAGCCGAAGCGGATCCTGCTCGTTCCGAACCATCGAAGATCTTCCGACGCGGTAAAAGCACCGGGTGGCAAAGCCAGCCCTAGCGCTGGTCCGCCGTAAAATCCAAAGGGTCCAGAGACCGTCGTCGAACCACGGATGCCGCTGCCCTGGAAATCGGTCTCAATCCCCCAAACATATTGAGCGAATTGCCAATTGTATCCGAACTGGCCTCCCCCGAAGACACCCGAGGCATTGATGTGGCCGCCAGGGACAACTTGGCAATTCGGCCCATTCGGTACACCGTTATTGTCGATGCAACTGGGATTGCCATCTGCGGTGTTTGCCCCATATCCAACGTTGCCGCCGATGTAAAAACCGGTCCAGCTGAAGGCCGGCACCACCACCGGTTGCGCCTTGTAAACCGGCGCCTTGACGGGCAGATCAGCCGCCATCGCCGGCCCCGCAAACAGCAACGTGGCTCCAACCAGACGCGGTGTTTTCCTCATATGCGTCTCCCCATTTGTGGTAAGGTTCAGAAAAACGATCCAATAAAGCCTCAAACTGGCCGCATGAGTGGTAGCGCAAGTTATTCAACTTTGCTGTAGCCCGGCAGCCACAACGTGATAAATCAAACATAGCCACGAGGAGGTAGAATTGTGGCGATACTGAGTTGGCTATGGTGCTCGCAGTAGGCTTCGCACGAGTCGTGATTCACCTCCGACGCCAAGCGCAGTGGCGCGTGACGGGCTCTCCCAAAAAAGTGGGGAGACTTCGCGCACAACTGAGTTTGTTATTAACGGTTGGTAATGTGTTAATTGTGATAATGTACGGGCGCGCGCGCTGTACTGGTCCGCGATGCCCATTGGTATGGCCCCGCCCCGAAAGACGCGGCAAGCTACGCGGTGGACATCTCGACGATTAGACGCCTGTAAGGCGCCAGACTCTCGCCCGTGGCTCGTGGGTGCGTTTTCCGAGGGGGCCGCTGCGGATGTCACGGCCGCGAGGCTTGCCGCCGAGAAACCGCTGTAGAGTGTCAACCTACCGTTCGTTAATGCGTCCGCGGCGTCCGCCGCGAACGGATGAACAAACATTCATGCTGGTTTGCGGTAATCGAGTGTTAGAGTTCGGCTTGCGCGCGGTAGCCTCCATGCCCCCCATTGATGTGCTGCGCGCCGGTCCCGGCTCTCGGCATCGCGCGAGCAAGCCCGAGGGTCGGGACCGTCATGAGGGACCGCGCCGGCGCCCGAGCCGCGGTCGCGCCTGTGGCCTATTTCTTGCCGGAAATAGAAATAGAGCCGTCGCGCTCGGAGGCGGTCCAGAACACCCGGATCTCCGGGTTCGTAAACCCGCGGCCTCGTGCAGCCTCTGACGCGGCTCAAGGCTGATCGCGCAGCGACTGTGGCATTGCGACGCTCGACTCGGGAGTCATTGCATTTTCCATCGCGGATTGACGACGGCCACGGTTTCGCTGGGTCGTCTGGGAAATGGGTAGAGCCGTGGCATACGCACGGTGTGCACAAGAGGCGCGTAAGCAATCCGACATGAACATAACTTAACATCTCATCAAATGCTAATAGTGTACCATGCCCGATATGGTAGAAGTCAGACGCCCGCCTGCTGGGTCCGAAGGGTAGG
>JASHRR010001330.1 GCA_030037185.1 Xanthobacteraceae bacterium
GGTTATTCTCTTTGGCGAGCGCTTCGCTGCGGCGGGCCCTGAGCGAATACGTTGACCACTACCATGAGGAGCGCAACCACCAAGGAAAGGGCAACGTCCTGCTATTTCCCTCGGAACCGGCACCTCGATTGTGAGCGGCGCGTCCAATGCCGCGAGCGATTGGGCGGGCTCCTGCGTTATTATCATCAAGAGGCCGCATGAAAAGGCGGTCAGATCAGTTTTTTGACCAAACGCCCTCCTTCATCTCTCGTACAGTTACGCACCACCGTTTGGACCGGCGATGCCTCGTGTCACACGACCCAATTCCGACATAAGCCCGGCGGGCGAGGTGAGAGATGTTCAGCAGCGCGGAGGAACTGTGCGGCCGAGATCTATATCAGAACGGCCTTCGGAAACTCTTCTGCCAGGTGATCCAAGAAGGCGCGGACCGATGGCAGAAGGCCCTGCCTGTAGGGAGTGAGAGCCGTGATCGTGGAGTCGTCAGCAAGCCAGGTGGGCAACACCCGCCGCATTGCTCCCGATCGAACTTCTTCGCGACAGACGTAGCCGGGCAGGGCGACAACGCCGAGGCCAGTGATCGCCGCCTGTTTCAGGCTGATCATGTCGTCACTCAAGAGCCGCGGCGTGAGTCGCATGACCACCTCGTCCTTCACCTCGCCCGAATGACGGAGCCTCCAAACGGCAGTAAACCCCGTGCGCATCATGAACAGCGAGGGGTGATTCTCAAGATCTTGCGGCGTTTGCGGCGCTCCGTTCGCATCGAGATACGCCGAGCCCGCGAATAGGAACCAGGGCGCTGGCGTTAGCGTTCGTTGCACCAGGGTCGAATCCGGGAGCGGGTCAGAATGGGCTCTGATTGCGACGTCGTAATTCTCGCCGACGATGTCGACATTCCGGTCGGTCGCATGGGCAACGACACTGACCTTGGGATAACGGACGAGAAAATCCGCCACGATATCCCGCATCGCGAATTGCATGGTGGCCATGCCTGCGGTGCAGCGCACGGTACCCATCGGTTCATTCAGCCGATGACGGGTGGCAGTCTCAGCCAGTTCGGCCTCACGCAACATCACCACCGCATGGCGATAGAATTCCTCGCCGGCGTCGGTCATCCCGAACCGCCGTGACGTGCGGTTGAGCAGCCTGACCCCGAGATCGATCTCGAGTTGCTGGACGCGATGGCTCAGCGTCGATTTCGGAATTCGTAGTGTCCGGGCGGCGGCCGTAAACCCGCCGCGATCGACCACCTGCACGAAGAAAAAGAAGTCGTTCAGATCCAGCATTGGCCATCCCATCATCCACCGTATTGGACGCTGAGTTCCGAATCTGGCGACTACTCGACTGATAATCCAGCAGCTACGTCGTGTCCCGGCGCGACCGGCATCGCGGCGTCGACGCGCCACAAGGCTTCCGGAACTCCACTGGGACCGAAATGGAACGGCGTCAATTCCTTCAAGCTAGGTGCTTGGTACCGCCTCAACGATCCTTGCCCTCACGCCGTCGGGCCGCTGCCGCAACTAACGTTTTCTATCCGCAGGAGAATGTCATGTCCGACCCAACCCGCCCTTACGAGCCACTTACATCAGAAAACGCCGCAGTCATCCTCATCGACCACCAGGTCGGCCTCATGACCGGGGTCCGCGACTATTCGACGGGAGAGCTGAAGCATAACGTTGTTGCGCTGGCCAAAGCAACCAAGGCCCTGAATTTGCCGACCATCCTTACCACTACCGCGCGCGACAGCATGTGGGGCCCGACCTTCCCGGAACTCGTGGAGGCGCTGCCTGACGTTCCGATCATCGATCGCTCGTCGGTCAACGCGTTTGACGACCCTAAGGTCGCCCAGGCCATCACAGCGACCGGCCGCAAAAAGCTGATCTTCGCGGGCATCTCACTCGAAGTTTGCGCAGCGTTCCCCGCCATGACCGCCGTCGGCAAAGGTCTCGACGCCTATGTGGCCGTCGACGCCTCAGGGACCTTCAGCGAGACCAAACGACAGGTCGGTCTTCTACGGATGCTGCAGGCTGGCGTGATCCTCTCCGACTACGCCACGTTGATGGTGGAAATCCTCAAGGACAATACGCGGCCGGAAGCTGGGGCCGTTTATGGCGCCATGGACATGCCCTGGGCCAAGCTCGTGGGGCAGATCGCGCAGGCCTACGGCAAGTAACCGCTACGCCGCTGGAGGTCCGTTCTTGCCGAGTCGGCCCGGGGAATTTCACCCCGAGCCGCTCACAGATCCGGACATGAGTCTCTCGATTCATCCGGCTCGTGCCATCGTACGAAGGCTGCCGCCTTCCACTGACGTTACGAGCTCCTCCCGGTTTGACCCAGTTGGCCCGTGCTCAACGACGATGACCCACCCCCTTCGCTCCATGGGCATTACCCCACTTCATCGCATATGCCGACTGGCGGATTATGCCGAATGGTTTCGTGAAGACACCGTGTTCCCGTGGATTTGCCGCTGGTCGAACGATCGTCGTCCTGCTTCCATCCGGCATAGTCTGACATCTTACAACGCCTCAAGGAACGCGAGCAGACGGTCGCTCGGCTTGAAACGAACCCGCT
>JASHRR010000147.1 GCA_030037185.1 Xanthobacteraceae bacterium
GGATCGGCCGCGATGGTGATCAGGGTCTGGGCGGACGCCTTGAACAGGATGTCGTAAATTGCGGCCTTGTTCTGGTAGGCGATATCGGCGATTTGCGCCGGCAGCGAGAACACGACATGAAAGTATGGGCAGTAGCTCGGCTTCGCGCGCAGCGAGCCATTCCCTCGCAGCGGCTCCCTGGCATTTGTTGCAATGCCGGTTACGGCAGGTAATGGGCGTTACCCATTAGCTGTCTTATGGGCAAATTCCGTAATGGGGAGCTGGCGATCGCTCTGCCTTAATTGATGGAAGATTCCGCCAGCTTGGCTCCCCATTAGGAAGCGCCATTGAATAGGGCTATCCGTTTGTCTGGCGGCCGCCGGAGGCCGTTTCGGAGCGTGGCGGAACGATGACGTCGATCGCATCGAGCTGCTTCGTGGGCGCGCCCCGCGTGCAGATCTCGGTGGTCGTCAGATTGGGGCGTCCAAGCCACACCGAGACCTCCCCGCTTGTGACCGGCATCCATGGCCAAGCAAAGCAGCGCGGAGGGCCTCTATTTTATGGGGAGAAAAGAGCGCCCCAATTCACTGGAAAAGTGCCGCGATGGGGCTGGATCGACCGCTTTTGACAGCTCAGCTCTCCATTAAGAAATTTGCCCATAAGACAGGAGTTGTAGGCGATCTGGGTATGGCCGCACTTGTCGTTCTCGCAGCGCGTGACATGCCCGCCAAGCGCTGCCGTGCGGCAGTTCTCGATCGCCGACATCACCTTGAGCTGGCCGAGGCTGACATGGCCGGCATTGGCTTGGCGCCATGCCTGGCCATGGCGGCGGAAGATATCCGCAACCTCCAGCCTTGGACGTGCCAAAAGCGCCGCGCGTTAGGCGGGCGGCTCGGCCTTGGTCTCTTGCTTGGGCTCGTTCTTGATCTCGTCCTTCTTGGGCCACAGCGGAGTGAGGCGGTCGAGCGGGCTCATGACCTCACGGATAGTGTTGGCGGCGACGCGGGTGTACAGCGCCGTCGTCTCCAACTTCGAATGTCCAAGCGGACACGAGTCATACTGAGCACCTCTCTACGTTATTGAAAGTCAAAGGATGGCTGCGCGGAATTTGCTGTTAGCGATCCGCTGGCGAGAGTTCTCTCGCCGAAGACCGCGACGTCCTCAGCCTTAATCACCCAGGGCGCGCCTCTGCAAAGTTGTCGTCCCTTGAGATCGCCTCGCTGGATCATGCGCAGCGCCGTCATCGGTGTAACACCGATGATCTTTGCCGCAGTCTCAAGCGTTATCTCGCCTCGATCGGCCCATTCGCCGGGGCGAAAGACAGCAATCTCGTGATGATGCCGGAATGAGCGTACGCGCACCTCGGTCCAGCCGTTACCGCGCCCTGTTGGCTTGCCGGCGCGATTGAGCAATCGCGCGATCTGCTTGTCGGGCATCTGGCGGGCCAGCTCGCGGACCAAGATCAGCGTGTCCTCAGAAACCGTCCAGCGATGCTTGCCAACAGTATTCATCTTGAGCTTCAACGCTGTGTGGTCGCCGCCCTGCCAATGCAGCACCATTTCGATGAAGTTGTTCTCGATGCGCACGATGATCTCATTTAGTGCTGCGCGCAGAATCCGCTTGCGTATCGCAGCGCTCGCGGCTGGATGCGACCAGGCGCGCTCCAAGTCTGCGCCGAGCTGCATCAGGTGCTGGCGCTCCTTCTCGCCTAACGATGGCGGCCTTTTGGCGTCGAGCGCCGCGATCTCACTCTCGATCCGATGCACGGCCTGAAGCGCCTCGTTCCAGCGGCGCTCCAATTCACCCGCGACGAGCCGATTGGCAGGATCGACGCTATCGTATTGCCGGCGCGCATGGGCAGCCTCGTAGCGTGCTTGCGCGAGCGCCAGCACGAGCTGCCGTTGAGCCGCAGACGTTTCGGTGGTCTGAGCTTCGAGCGCCTTAACCGCAGCGTCGATGCCGAGTGGCTTGAGAACGCGCAAAACCTCCGTGCCAACAGCCTGATCCGCTCTGAGGCCACCGAATGAGATACACCGCTCGGTGCCATGGTTCACGACGGCGCCCTGGCAGTTGTAGCGGCCAGACTTGCCGTAGGCCACGTACATCTTTCGCCCGCAATGGCCGCATCTCAGCAGGCCCGCGAGTATAAGCTCGCCCCGCCGTGCCGCGCCTCGCGCGATAGCACTGCCTTTTCCGGTCGCGTTGTCTGCAATCACACGCTGGTTCCTCTCGAACTCCGCCCACGTGATGTAGCCTTCGTGCTGATCTTTGAGCAGCACGTCCCAATCCGTCCGAGCGCGCCGAAGTCCACGCCGCACGCGCTTTCGCCCGTCCTCGACGATGACCTTGCTCGTCGTGCGTCCGAAGGCATAGGCGCCAGCATAGACCGGATTGGTCAGGATGTTGTGCACGGTATTGTAGAGCGGCAGCTTCCAGACGATGCAGCGACCTTCCTCGTCATGCGACTTGGCGGGAAGCTCGATGCCTTCGTCTCTGAGCCAGACGTGCACCTGGCGTACGCTCCCAAACTCCGCGAATTTTGAGAAGACAAGGTGCAATACATCTTGCACACGTCGATCAGGATCCTTCTCGATCCGGTCGCGCCCAGTCTTCACGTAGCCTGCCGCAACGCGGAGGAACAGCGCACCTCGGCGCGCTTTCTGCTTCAACGCTTCCTGCGAGCGCTGGCGGAACAGCGAAAGCTCCAGCTCACTCATGGTTCCTTTCATCCCCAGCAAGAGCCGATCATTGGGATGTCGGGGGTCATAGATTCCGTCCTCATCGACTATGATGGTTCCGACCAATCCACAGAACTCGATAAGCGTGTGCCAGTCGCGGCCATTGCGTGCTAGACGCGAGGCCTCGATCGCAAGTACGGCGCCCACACGTGCTTCGCAGATCGCGGCTAGCAAACGCTCGAAGCCGGGGCGTGCGGTGCCACCCCCGGAGCGGCCAAGATCATCGTCGATGCCCTCGACATGGGTCCAGCCGAGCTGACGGGCGCGATTGGCTAGCCCATACTGCCGACGTCGGCTCTCGTGATTGTGCGTCACTTGATCAGGCTTCGACTGTCGAATGTAGACGTACGCGCTGCGCGCAAGATGTTCAGCTGTGATCTTGCTCATCGTCGCTCTCCCCGCTTGCCAGTGTTTTCGCGATCTCGTGCAGGAGGGCTTCCAGTAGCGCCCCGAGATCGACCATGCGAGCGGGCGCCAACACGACGCGGGGCTCGTCCTCGTCGAATAGGCTTGGTTGGAGTTTTTCGGATTGGTGCGCCATCATCGACTTCCTCTGTCTTCGATTCGGACTGGAGAAAGCCTAGAAGCGCATCGATCGTCGCGCCCAGGGAACGCAGGATATCGACAGAAAAATGCGGCTCCTCGGTGAGTGCGTACTCAGCCGCAGCCTCGCACATCATCCACACCGGTATCCAGGCGAGCGAGCTGTCTGGTTGCACGATGACCGCCAGCTCCATGCCGCGGTACTCAAGCCTTCGCCTGATCAACACTGTCTCGCCGAACCGCGGATGGAACCGGTAGTAGATCCGTCCCTCAACCAGGTGTTCGTGGGCAGTTTGTCGCCGTTCCGAGAAGCACTTGAATCACACGAATATTGATATTCTGCTCAAGTAAATGAGTTGCAAAACTGTGCCTCAAAGTATGCGGCGTTACGCGCTTCTTGAGGTCGGCCATCACGGCGGCAGCATGACAGGCGCGCGTGAGTTGACGTGTCGTTATCGGATTGGTTGGGTTCTGACCGGGAAACAGCCATCCTTGCGGTCGCGCGACGCGATACCAGTCGCGCAGAAGTTCAAGCAGCGTCGGCGAAAGCATCGCATAGCGATCCTTGCGACCCTTGCCCTGTTCGATGCGCAACATCATGCGTTGGGAATCGATATCGGTGACCTTCAGAAAGGCAATCTCGGAGACTCGCAGCCCCGCGCCAGTTCTTTTTCAGGGTGACGCTTGATCGTCCCGACCTCGGCAGGCACCTGTCGGCCATACACGAGCCACGCAAGGCCCCGGTTATCTTAAGCCCTGATGAGATGGCGCGTTTTCTGGAGGCGGCACCGGGCATCAAATACAAGGCGCCGCGACAGTGCCGTTGATCTTCGGCGTGCCCGCGCCGATGGACGTCAGATGCAACTGAAAGCCGCGTACATCTTCCGGTGTGACTGTATTGGGAGAGCGCTTGAGGTAGCTCACGAACTCCTTGACCCGTCGCACATAGTCATGTTGGGTCTTCTGCGCGAACTTGCGGATCGTCATGTCCTCGATCATGCGCCGACGCAACGGGCTGATAGCTTGCTCGGTCATGGGGCTGCTCCTGT
>JASHRR010001331.1 GCA_030037185.1 Xanthobacteraceae bacterium
ACCATCGGGATCTGCATGGCCGGCGCGATATTCATCTCGGTGCGCACCGAGCGGATCGCCGTGATAACTTCGATGACCCAGCCGATCTCGGCTTCGGCCGCTTCATCCTCAAGCCCGAGGAGCAGCGGCCACGGCGCCAGCGCCAACAGGCTCTCGCGGGCAACGCCGCCCTCGGCGGTGACGCTCCATAACTCCTCGGTGATGAACGGCATGAACGGATGCAGCAGGGCCAGAATCTGGTCGCGCACGAAGGCCACCATTGCCTGGGTTTCGGTCTTGGCGGGGCTGTCGGGGCCCACGAGCACCGGCTTTGAAAGCTCCAGATACCAATCGCAATAGACGTTCCACACGAAGCGATACACCGCGTTGGCGGCGTCGTTGAACCGGTAGGCCTCGATCGCTTGCGTGACTTCGCGCACCGCGCGGGCGGTCTCGTGGCCGATCCAGCGATTGAGCGTTTGTTCCACCTCGTGCGGCTCAAACCCCGGCAACGTGGCGCAGCCATTGATTTCCGCAAAACGGCAGGCGTTCCACAGCTTGGTCGCGAAATTGCGATAGCCCTCGACCCGCGAGGTGGCGAGCTTGATGTCGCGGCCCTGTGCCGCCATGGCGGCCAGCGTGAACCGCAGCGCGTCGGCGCCGTAACGGTCGATCAGCTCCAAGGGATCGATGATGTTACCCTTGGATTTCGACATCTTGGCGCCCTTTTCGTCGCGGACGAGGGCGTGGATATAGACGGTGTGAAACGGCACCTCCTTCATGAAGTGCAGGCCCATCATCATCATGCGGGCGACCCAGAAGAAGATGATGTCGAAGCCGGTGACCAGTACGTCGCTCGGATAGTAGCGGGCGAGTTCAGACGTCTCGTCCGGCCAGCCCAGCGTCGAGAACGGCCACAGCGCCGAGGAGAACCAGGTGTCGAGCACGTTTTCGTCCCGCGTCAGGAAAGGCGCCCGGCTCGCCGGATCGAGCGCCATGTCGCGGCCCTGCAGCGGCGTGATGACGCCGGTCTCGGCGTAATAGGCGAGCGCGCGCGAAACCGCCTCCTCCTCGATCTCGGCAACGAACACCCTGCCGTCCGGCCCATACCAGGCAGGGATCTGATGCCCCCAAAACAGGGGGCGGGAAATGCACCAGGGTTGGATGTTTTCCAACCAGTCGAAATAGGTCTTTTCCCAATTCTTCGGCACGAACGCAGTGCGGCCGTCTTCGACCGCTGCCATTGCCTGGACAGCGAGCGTCTTGGCATCGACAAACCATTCATCAGACAGGAACGGCTCGATCACCGCAGCAGAGCGGTCGCCATGAGGCACCATGTAGGTGTGTGGCTCAACCTTGACGAGGAGCCCTACCGCTTGCAAGCGATCGACGATCTTCTTGCGGGCGGCAGAACGGTCGACGCCGTGCAGCTTGAGTGTCTCGTCAAGCTCGGGTGAAGGCGGCACCCCCTCGAGGAAGGCAATGTTGCCGTCGAGGTCGAGATTTGCCTCGACGTCGAGCACGTTGACCATTGGCAGCCCATGCCGCTTACCGACTTCGAAGTCGTTGAAGTCGTGGGCGGGCGTAATCTTCACCGCGCCGGTGCCTTTCTCAGGATCGGCGTAATGATCGCCGATCACCGGGATGCGCCGACCGACCAAGGGAAGGATCGCGGTCCGGCCGATCAGGTGCTTGAGCCGCTCGTTGTCCGGATGCACCGCGACGGCAGTGTCGCCCAGCATGGTTTCTGGCCGCGTGGTCGCGATTGTGATTGATTCGTCATATCCTTCAATAGGGTAGCGGATATACCACAGGCTCCCCCTGGTTTCGACCTGCTCGACTTCGAGGTCGGAAATCGGCGTCTGCAATTTCGGGTCCCAGTTGACGAGCCGCTTGTCCTTGTAGATGAGGCCATCGTTGTAAAGCGAGACGAACACCTTAAGCACCGCGCGCGCCATCCCTTCGTCCAAGGTGAAACGCTCGCGTGACCAGTCGCAGGACGCGCCCAGACGCCTGAGCTGGTTGACGATGGTGCTGCCGGATTGCGCTTTCCACTCCCACACGCGCTTGATGAACGCCGCGCGCCCGAGCGCCCGCTTGCCCGGCTCCTGCCGCTCCGTGAGCTGGCGCTCGACCACCATTTCGGTAGCAATGCCGGCGTGGTCGGTTCCCGGCTGCCACAGGACGTCGCGCCCGCGCATGCGCCAAAACCGGCACAGCACATCCTGCAAGGTGTTGTTGAGCGCGTGCCCCATATGGAGCGAGCCGGTCACGTTCGGCGGCGGGATGACGATACAAAACGTCTTGGCGCCGCGCCGCTCCGGCCGGCCGGCCGCAAAAGCCTGTTCATCCTCCCATGCCGCCGACACGCGGCTCTCGATATCTGCGGGGTCGTAGGTTTTTTCGATCATTGCGGGCATCCGGAAAGAGGTGCGCCAACAAGCCCCGCACGGTGCCGGTTGTCAACGGCAGAACCGCACCGCGACATCGTCGCCGCGGTGCGCGGGCGCGCCCGGCCCGCCGTTTGGCGCGAGCCAAAGCCTGCCGCTGGAGGGTGATCCGCGCCCTTGGGGCGCAGACAAGGCTGTGCGGCTGGGCCGCGCGGCGTCGCAGTAGGAGCGTGATCGGGCTCGTCAAAGACTGCGGCCGCCCCTCACCCCGGCAGAGCTTGCGCGAGTGACATGCGGTTCGGCAAGCAGCCTGACCTGCACCGCCGTGAAGGAAAAACAAAGTCCTGTAAAAACGCCACGCAGCAAAAGATCCCGGGAGGTCCTGATCTGAAAGTCATTGCCGCAGTTCGCCGTTGGGCCATGGTGTCAGAGGACGGAGCGGCCATTCATCGGCGCAATTGCCGACACAGGCCTCGGTCTTCTTCTTTGCCGGCTTTTTTGTTGAGCTCTTGTCCCTCCGCTGCGGTTTTTCCAGTTGCTTTGATTTGTCCGTTTCGTCGGTTTGCTCCGTTTTGTCTTTTTGCTCAGAAGTGTCCTGCGGCGGGATCGGACCGTGGTAGTTAAACCAAAGAGCCGCAATGAAAACACATGACATGACAGCTCCGAAAACCGCCGCCACGGACATCGCTGCAAACCTCCAGACAAATCTAATGACGTGAGGCTTGTGCTTAGTCAGTAACGTGTGCAAGGCAAACGGGGTGCGAAGCCAAGGCTTTTGCACACGTTTAAGCGCCGCAGCGTTCACAATCCGACTTTGAGGGTGCGCTTGTCCCGTCCCCGCCTGAAGGCGAGCGTATTTTGAACCGGATGCGTGCGGCGGCTTGTTCGCTCGATCGGATCGGGCGTGCAGCGAGCGAGTCGCAAAATCGTTTCACATCATGATTGCGTCGAGCATTGCTGCTTCAGTCACGGCCGGCTTGTCCAGGCCATCCACGCGTTTGCCCGGAGAACATAGCGAGCGGGCAGACGTGGATAGCGCGACACTCGGACGGGCGTGAACGCTTCGCGCCTGCTCGCGAGCGCGTGTGGCCGATCGCGCGAGCGCGGGTTTTCCCGCCAACGCGCTGCGCGGCTACTGGGTTTGCTTGAAAGAGCGCAAATCCGGCGGCGCCTGGTTTTTCTTCGGCGGCATCAGCTTGCCGTCCGCGCTGCGGAAATAGTTTTCGCTCTCGATGCCGATATGCGTATTGTTTTCCCGAGCAAACGTCCGTGGAGGAGACCGAACGAGGATTGCGGGTGGCCTTCTGGGTCTTCGAGTAGGGGCGCGTCAGCGCATGATCGAGCACGGTGATCTCGTCATAAAGCGCGTTGGGGTCGGTATTGTCGAGATAGATCCGCTCCTTGATGACCGTCCGGCCGTCGCTGTGAAACGGAATCCCAGAAATATCATAACTGCGCGGCAGCTTGAGGAAACGCGTCTCGACCGCAAGCACATCGTACGTCGCCGTCCTCGTCGACAACAGTTGCCGATCGAATAGCCGGCGTAAGTAGGCTCCGCATCCTTCGGCCATTCGCGACCGTTGTAGATGCGCCGATATCAATCGTCGTTGTGACTGATGAGAACATAAGTAGTGCCTGGCAATACGATCAGCTCCATCGGGTCATAAAAGCTCATCATGGCCGGCATGCCGGCCGGGATGCAGAAAGT